>NZ_JBFAJA010000001.1:0-152244 GCF_040654975.1 Dactylosporangium sp. NPDC050588
TGGCGCTACCCGCTACCTCGGTGGGTAGCGGCTGGCCAGGTTGGTAGCGGGGTGGGTAGCGGCGGCGCTACCGGGTAGCGGCGCCGCCGCTACCGTTCAGGCGCTCTTGCGGCGGTCGATCGCGGTGTCCACATCGGACACGCGGGCGCCTCGGAGGACCTCGCCGCGCACCTTGACGTTCACGCTCGGTACACGGTCGCGGAGTTGCGCGGAGATCGCGTCGGCGGTGATGTCGGCGTAGTGCTCCGGCAGGGCGTCGGCGAGCCGGGCGGCGATGGTGGCCCAGTGCAGGCCGTTCTCCCCGGCGAGGAACACCGACCGGACGTCGGCGAGGGTGTCGCGCAGGTCGCGGGTGATGGTCTCGCCGATCGCGGCGCCGGACAGGGTGCCGGCGGCCTGCCGGTGCTTGCGGGCGGCGGTGAGGATCTTCTCGGCGTCGGTGTGGTCGGCGAGGTACGTGCGCACCGTCGGCGTGTCGTCGCTGGCGCCGTAGAGGTAGCCGACGCCCCGGTACTGCGGGCCGCTGGGCAGCGCGGACGCGTCGTAGCCCTCGCTGTACGCCTCACCGCCCAGGACCGCCTCGGAGACGACGCGGTTGCCGCATTTGAGCGCGAACCGCACGGCGTGGTTGTCCCGGTACCGGTTGAACAGCCGCCCGACGTCACCGGCACCGACGCCGGAGGGCTTCTGGCTGCTGGACAGCAGGATCACGCCCGCCGAGGGGCCGACGGCCATGATGTAGGACAGCAGCGCGGCGATCTCCTTGTTCTGCTCCTGGCTGTCCAGCTCGTAGTACGCCTGGAACTCCTCCATCACCAGCATCCACACCGCGAGCTGCGGATACTTCCGCGACAGCTCCCGCGTGATCTTCCCCTCGGGGCACTCGACCGTGGACAGGGAGGAGAGGAAGTCGTTGACCTCCTGGATGTGGGCCTTGACCTCGCGGAGCACCTCCAGCAGGTGCTCGACCGGGTCGTTGTCGCGGCTGTTGGGCACGGTGCCGAACACCATGCGGTGCGCCACGAGGCGGAACTTGTCCCAGTCCGGCGACATCTTGCCGTCGACCACGATGAGCCGCACGTACGGGTCGAGCGCGGCGAACAGCGCCAGGAGCCGGGTGGCGAACGTCTTGCCCTTGCGGGGCTGAGCGCCGACCATCACCGACACCCACATCAGCAGCAGCCCGACCTTCCGGCCGCGCTCGTCGAGGCCGAACGGCGCTTCGGTCCAGATGTCGCGGACCTTGCCGTCCAGCAGCGGCGTGCGCCCGGCCGGGATGGCGAGGGGGTCGCGGTCGGCGACGAACAGCACGTGCCGCCGGTGGCTGGACGGGTCGCGGGTCAGGAACACCTGGTTCACGGACACGTCGAGGCCGGATGCGATGGCGCCCTTGGCGTTGAGGACGTGTTCCCACGTCTTGCCGTACGGCAGGTCGATGACCACCTGCGAGCCGGAACCGGAGGCGTCGCGGGACATCGTGGAACCGAAGGTGACCTGCTGGTTGGGCTTGTCCGGGTGGCCGAGCCCGGCGGCGTAGTAGGCGCGCAGGATGATGTCGGGGTTGACCCGCCGGTACCGCCCGGCGACCACCGCCGGGCGCAGGATCGGCTTGTCCTGCGGGCGGCCGAGACGCGCCAGCCCGCACACCAGCCCGGCGGCGGCCAGCCCGGTCACCCACCACGGGGCCATGGCGTAGGCAACCGGACCGCCGATGGCGAGGGCGGCGGTCTCGGCGGCCAGGACGATGCCGCGCCATGCACGGGTGGCCTTGACCTCGCGGTGCAGCTTGTACCAGGTCGCCGGGTCGTTCGCGTCGGCGGCGGCCTGCCGGAGTCCGTACTGCTCCGACAACCACCACCACCGCAACTGGCGGCCGACTACCTTGAACAGGCCCACGGTGGCCCAGAACCCGGCCTGCATCGCGTACCAGGGCGCCCGGACGGCGTGGTACCCGGCGCGGTGCAACGCGTCCTCGGCGATGTCGCGGACGGTCGCCTTGAAGTTCTGCCAGCCCAGCAACCGCGTCGGGATGATCGGGCGGCGCCCCTTCGCGTCGGCCGGCGGCGCGTCGACCAGCACGCCACCGCGCTCCGGCTCCTCGTCGAGCGGGATGTCGAAGTGGCTGTCGGCGTTGGTGCCGTCCCGGCGCGCGCGGGCGGCGCCCAGGTCGACCACGTCGGCGACGTCGGCAACCTCGGACTCGTACTTGGACCAGTCGAACCCGTTCGGGTGCTCGCGGTCCGGTTCGTCGCTCGTCATGCTGGAGGTCTCCTGACTTCCTGATGGAGGGAAGGGGGACCGGTGCGCGGTCACGGTTTCCTAGGCCTTGGGGCCGCGCACCGGGCGGAGCTAGAACGGGTTGCGGGGCAGCGGGTCGCCCTTGACCAGCGCCGCGAGGCTCTGGCTCAGGTGCTCGGCGATGTACTGCCGGTCGGCCCACTCGTTGTCGAGGTGGTTGTTGCTCCACGCGGCCAGCTCGGACAGCACGCGCAACAGCGCTTGCAGATCGGCTTCGGCGTTGCTGGTCATAACGGTCTTCTCCTGACTTCCTGATGGAGGAAAGGGGACCGGTGCGCGGCCACGGTTTCCTAGGCCTTGGAGCCGCGCACCGGGCGGAGCTAGTCGCGGTTGGCGTGGATGAGGTGGGCGAGTGCGGCGCCCATGCCGAGCACGGCCACGGGCAGGCAGGCAACCGCCGTGGTGATCCACCAGGGCGCCGAGGTGACCCCGGCGGCGGTGAGCAGGTGGTACGCGACCTGTCCGGCGGCGCCGAAGATGAGCGACCCGACCGCGGACCAGCGGGCGAACCGGCGCACCGACGCGCCGTAGGCGCTGGAAAGCCACACGGCCAGGGCGTACGCGGCGTACGTCTCGACGCCGATCGGGAGGGTGATGGCGGTGTTGATGCTGAACCCGTCGGCGATGCCCGGGAGCGGGTGGATGACGCCGAACCCGGTCAGCTCGCCGAGGCCGACCCACCCGGACCAGATCGCGACGAACGCGGGCAAGGCCAGGACCCAGACCGGCCAGGAGCGCGGCTTGCGCCCGGCGGGCGCCACGGTGGGCGGCGCGGCCGGGGCGGGCGGCGTGGTGATGTTGGCGCCCGGGTGTCCGTCACCCGTGGCCAGCGGCGATGCCTCGGGCGTCTCGGCGACCAGCTCGACGTCGACCGGCACGGCAGGCTCGGGGGTGTCGGTGTCCGGCTCCAGGTCCGGCACGACGTGCAGCGACCGAACGGCCGGGGGCTGCGCCCACGGCGAGGTGGGCGGCTCGGGAGTGGCGGTGCGCTCGTCGGCCTCGCGCTGGCGGGTGTCGCGCTCGTCGGTGAGCGCCTCTCGGATCGCGTTGGCCTTCGGCGCGCCGATCTTGAACTCCTTCATGAGCGCGTTGCGGGACGGGATGTCGCCGATCGTCTCGGCGAGGGCTCGGGCCTGCGGCATCAGCGCCTCGATCGGGGCGGGGTAGGCGCTGGCAACGGCGTTGGTCATCTCAGACCTCCGAGAGGAGTAGGTGAGGGTGGCGGAAGCAGCAGCGGTCGTCATGCGCGTTCACGCGGCCCGGCGGGTGGCGCTCGAACGGCGCACGAACAGCGCGACGGTCTCGCGGATCACGGCCGTCCGGGCGTGCCGCAGGCGCCGCACCTCCAGGCCGTCGACCGGGCCGGTGCGGTCGAGCATCTTGAGCTGCACGTCCAGCAGGTCAAGCTCCGCCTCGATCAGCGGCCACTCGTCGTCGATCTGTGCCAGATCCTCGGCGGTCGGTTCGGATTTCACAGGGTGTCCCTTCAGCGGTTCCTGGAAGCTTGAAGCGCTTCTCTGTTGCGCAACACGGTAGCGATACGCAGACCTGTTGCGCAAGGGTGTTGCGGTACTGTCGGCGAATGACCGATGCGCGAGACAGGCTCGTCACGGCGGCGAAGCGCTACCGGCGCACCGAGGCCGCTCACGAGGAGGCGCGCCGCGAGGTGCAAGAAGCGCTGGTGGCTGCCCTAGAGGCCGGGGTCGGCCCTACGGAGGTCCAGCGGTTGAGCGGCCTCACCGGTGCGTACATCCGCAAGCTGGCACGCGAGCGAGGGGTTCCGCCGGCGCCGCCGGGACCGAAGTCGTCTGCCCGTGTTCATGGGGATCAGTCAACCGCCTGACCAGCCGGAAGTTGAGACCGTCAATGCGGCGGCAAGCAGGCGCCGACTAGGCATCGACTAGGCATCTGTCGGCAAGGCGGAATAAAAACGGGGAGGAATCATGCCGAATAGCAAGCCCGGCGCGACGCCCAACATCGCGCTGTACAACCTGCGAGACTCTCGGGCAGAGACTCAGGACGACGTGGCGGAGGCCCTGAACAGGCTCGCCGACGCGCGAGGTGTGAAGACGGCCATCACCGGTAACCACGTCTCCCGATGGGAGCGAGGTGTCGTTCACCCGAGTCGGCTGCACTGCCAGCTGCTGGCCGCGCACTTCGGCGTCACGGTCGCCGAGCTCGGCCTGACGCGGCAGCGAAGCGTCCCGGCAGGGCACCCCGGACGGGTGCTCGGCGCGCCCGACAACGTCCTGTCGATCGACGACACGGCTATGGAGGAAGACCCACGCGTGGAAGAGTCACAGCGCGAATGGCTGCACACCCGCCGCAGGCTCAACGCTCACCATCTGCCGCTGGCGCAGTCCGCAGCGCACCTCTATCCGGAGGAGTACCGCATCGGTGAGACGGGAGTCCTGTCTCGGCCCGACTGGATGCACTCGCCGATGCTCGACCTGCGGGACATCGAGCTGGTGTACGAGCCGGACGCGCCGCCGCCGGAGGTCGACGGCACGGAGGAGTTCACCAGCCACCTGCGCCCGCTCCGCGCGCCCGGCCAGCGGTACCAGCGGTACAGCCACGCAATCCGCGACGTGGCGCGCCCGAAGCTGCTGGAGAACCGGTACTCGTGGCGCCTGCTGGAGGCGGCCTTCTCCGACGGGAAGGGCAGGCTCCGCTTCGGCGACATGAACTACTTCGACGCGATGGACACGTGCGAGGCGATCGCGCACGAGACCAGCTCGGTACTCCTGGTCAATGACGGCCAGGTCGCGCCGGCCACGTGGCGCGGCATGCGCTTCCGGAAGGCCATCGGCGACCCGTTCGACCTGGCGCGCCGGGCGATGCTGCTCTCCATCAACACGCTGACCATCCGCAAGGACGGCTCCTCGGCGAGCATGATCCTGCACAAGCGCAGCGCGGCGAACGTCGCCACCTCCGGCGGCGTCATCGGCGTCATGCCGGCCGGTGTCTTCCAGCCCTCCACGGTCCGCACCAGGGACCACAGCAACGACTTCGACCTCTGGCGCAACATCATGCGCGAGTACTCGGAGGAGTTCCTCGGCAACCCGGAGCACTCCGGCGACGGCCCAGGCGCCGACTACACCCAGGAGCCGATGCGCTCCCTGGACAAGGCGCGCGACGAGGGCGGCATCCGTGTCTTCTTTCTCGGCATCGGCGTCGGCGCCTTGGACCTGTGGGGCGCCATCGAGACCGTCGCCGTCTTCGACGCCGAGGTCTTCGACGAGATCTTCACCGACATCGTCCACATCAACGACGAGGGCTCGGTCCTCCGCGTGGGCAGCGCACTACCCACGGTCCACATTCCCTTCACTAAGCAGGTGATCGACGATCTCTGGGCCACCGGCCGCCTCGCGACAGAGACCGCGCTGACGCTTAGGGCGGCATGGTCGAATCGGGAGCAGTTGCTTGGTCGCTAAGCCCGACGTAGGCGATCGTCGTTCGAATTTACTGACCTGTGCGAAGCCTCTTCAAGCTGTCGGCGGAGGTCGTTGGCCTCCTCCGTGCGTCCGAGAGCCGTCAGCACATCCGCAAGGGTTGTGAAAGCGGCGAGCAGCTTTCGGCCGAAAATCTGTGGCAGTTGTTCGGCCAGCACTCCGAAAATATCGATTGCCTCCGTGATCGCGTCCAGCGCATCGGGCTTACCCTCTCGTGCTTTCACACAAGCCCTCGCGTAGGACCGCAATGACATAGCGAGGCTGGCCTGGTAGGCGGCCGGGTCAAGCAGGGCCAGTGCGCGGAAGATGCCAACGGCTTCCTCGGCGGCGGTCAGGGCATCTTCCCATCTGCCAAGCCCAGACAGATGGTTGCCGAGGTTATGTAACGACCCGGCGAGGGCGAGTAGGTGCGCACCCGGGTTTGCGTCGGCAAGCTGGCGGCGGATGTCGAGGGCTTCCTTTGCCGCTGCCAACCCCTCCTCCCACAGGCCGAGCGCGGATAGGCGGTTGCCGAGGTTATTCAGCGATGCGGCGAGGTCGGGCTGGTAGGCGGCGGGGTTGCCTTCAGTCAGGCGGCGGTAAATTCCGGTGGCTTCCTTAACCGGGTGTAGGGCCTCCTCCCGCTGGCCGAGCGCGGATAGGCGGCTGCCAAGGTTATTCAACGATGCGGCGAGGTCGGCCTGGTAGGCGTCCGGGTTGACCTCGGCCAATTGGCGGCGAATGTCAACGGCTTTCTCAACTGCGGTCAGGGCCTCGTCGTGCCGGCCGAGTTCGGCGAGGTGATTACTAAGGTTATTCAACGACGCGGATAAGTTTGGCAGATAGGCGGCGGAATTGCCCTCGGCCAATTGGCGGTAGATGCGGGTAGCTTCCGCAGTGGACGCGAGAGCTTCGTCCCGTTTGCCCAGTTTGGACTTGAGCATGCCAAGGTTGTTCAACGCTGTGGCGAGGTCGGGCTGATGGGCGGCGTTGTTCGTGCCGGACAGTCGGCGACGAATAGCGACAGCTTCCTCAATCATGGACAATGCTTCGTTCCGCCGACCGAGTTCGGCCAGGTGGCCGCCGAGGTTGTTCAACGCTGCGGCGAGGGCAGGCTGGTAGGCCGCCGAGTTGGTCTCGGCGAGCCTGCGATAGATGCCAACGGCTTCCTCGGCTGCGACCAAGGCAAGGTCTTGATGGCCTAGCTCCGCAAGATAACTGCCGAGATTGTTCAACGACATGGCGAGGTCGGGCTGGTAGGCGGCGGGGTTGTTCTTGGAAAGCCTGCGGCGAATGGCAACGGCTTCCTCGGCTGGAGCGAGAGCAGCGCTTCGCTGCCCTAGGCGGAAGAGGTGACCTCCGAGGTTGTTTAACGACATGGCAAGGTCAGGCAGATAGACAGTGGGCTCGGTATCGGCCAACCTGCGGTGGATGTCGATGGCTTCCGTGGCAGCGGCGAAGGCTGCGTCTTGCTGGCCGAGCTCCGAGAGGTGGGCACCTAGGTTCATCAGCGACACGGCGAGGCTGGGCTCGTAGGCGGCGGGGTCGGCCTTGGAAAGCCTGCGGCGAATAGCGACAGCTTCCTCGACTGGGGCCAGTGCCTCCTTCCGCAGGCCTTCGTCGGACAAGAACATGCCAAGGTTGGTCAACGCTGTGGCGAGGCCGGGCTGGTAAGCGTCGGGATCGGTCTCGACCAGTCTGCGGAAAATGCCAATGGCTTCGTGGGCTGCCGGCACGGCCTCCTTGCGTTTGCCTACCTCAGACAGGAACGTGCCGAGATTGATCAACAATTCGGCTAGGCCGGGCAGATGGGCCGGGTCGGCCTCGGCCAGTTGACGACGGATGTCTAGGGCCTTCTCGGCCGCGGCCAAGGCTTCGTCTCGTCGGCCAGCGTTGGAGAGACGCCAGGCGTGGTTGGCATGGATTTCGGCGTGAATGACGGGGTCGCTGCTGGTGGTGAGCCGGTGGTGGGCAAGAGTGGTGGTGATGGCGGCAGCGGCAGGGTCGAGGTCAATGTGTCGGTTGCCAGGTAGCAGAGCCGCGATCGCTTCAAGCGCAGTGGGGTCAACGTGGGGGAGGTCGGCTAGTCGTGTGAGGGTGGTTCCGCCAGCTGCCAAGGCAATGCTTGGATGCTGCCGGACAAATGGATATAGCACGTTAGTAGCGATGTGAGGCCATCGCTGAGCGGTTTCGACCAGTACGGTGAGTGCTGTCGCTGTCCACGCTGATGGGACGTTGTCGGCGGCCGATAGCAGTGCAGCCGGTGCGGCGATTGCCCAATCATCGACGAGCCCGCCGGTGTTGGCGTGCGGGTGGCCGGGGGTGCACAGGGCGATAAGATCTTCGCCGAGTCGGTCGGGATGTAGGGCTTCGAAAACGGTGGCTGGGTCGGCGGGCGGAACGCATGCTCGGTGATCATCGATAAGCTGATCGGCATCGGGAACATTTGCAGCTAGGTCAACGCGGAAGATTGCAGCTCTGGCGGTAAGGCGCGGCAGGGCACCGGTAAGCGTCGCAACAAACGTCACACGATGCATTACCTCCGGCCGAGTGCGCATGGGATCCTCGGCGCGGGTGTGCAGGTGTTGCCAGTGTGCGTACTCACGGCGCAACAAGTACGCCGAGATCGCATGCGGCGCAGTTGGAGTAGCGTCCCCGTGGCGGTAAGCCTCGACTGCGGCGAGGGCGGCCATGTGAACCGCGAGGACTTGCGCGAATCCGGGTTGCTCCAGACCGGGTGGCGCCGACCACACAGAGTTGTCGTTGACGCCGAGCGCGGTTGCGAAGTGCTGGGCGGCGGCGCCGTACAGGTCGTCGCGGTTCTGATTGAGTCCGAGCGGCGGCAGTACTGAGTCGTCGGCGCTCATGCCGAGGTCACTGTCCAGCCGGTCGGCGACTGCCTGCCACCAGAACCCGGACGAGCGGGCCAGCAGAAGTACCCGTAGCACGAACGGTGTCCGTGCGGCGATGGCGTGCAGGTCGGTCAGCAGCGCCAGCAAGTGCGAAGCGGGCCATCGGTCGGCGTAGTCGACAACCACCAACACCCGGCCGTCGGTCAGCAGATTTACCCGACTGGCCGGAGCATCCAAACCCAGCGCCGTCGTCGCAGGAACACCTGAGGCGGTTGCGCCTGGAGTGGTGGTGTGGACTGCTCGCCAGACAGTCCAGCCTGTAGCGCTGCAAAGAGCGGCGAACTCGTCGGCGAGGCGGGTCTTGCCCTGCCCGCCGGCAGAGTGGATCAGGCGGACGGTCGGCGCGTCGGACTCCGCCCATTCCGCGAGATCGTGCACCTGCTGTTCGCGGCCGGTGAACGGCACCACCCGGTAGCGGGGCAGGAGCAGCCGGCTTGGCTGCGCGCGTGCGCTTGATTGCGGCAGTTTCTGCGCCTCGGCCTGGAACTCCTTGATCTGATAGGTCAGCGGCGCCCGCGAGTTGATTGTGAGGGTCACTGCTCCGGCGACGTCGCTGAGCTGGATCACCGGCCCGAACGCGAGGCTGCCGATTACCGCCTGCGAAGCAGTAGTCTTCTGCCACCCGGTGAACAACCGGGACCAGTCGCTCACCGGTCGATGTCGGCGTCACCGCCGACGCCGTCAACCTGATGCACCGACCCGGCCACCTGCGACCCGGTCACGGACTGCCCGCCCGGCGGTGCTGCCAGCGGGGTGGACGGCGCGGGCGGTGGAACCACCGGGCCAGCTGGCGGCGTGCCGGTCGAGCCGATGCGGACGTTGCCCTGAACGCCACGGACCTGCGTCACACCGCCGCCGACCGATGATCCAGTCACCGACTGTCCGCCCGCCCCTGAGCCACGGCGAGCCAGCATCACCCCGTACGCCGACAGAGCGAGCCCCAGCACCGCGCAAACAGCGCCGACTACGCTAGCGATCTTGTCGGCCGCGTCCAGATCGGCGACCGCTCCCCACACCCCGCCGCCGATCAGCAGCAGCCCACCCGCCACGCACGCTCCGGCCCGCCATCCCTGCGTCATTGCTTCATCATCGACGGCGGTGACGACAAGGGCAGTCGCCGACCGGTCACCGACAGTGTGACTCGGCCGTGGTCGGACAGATCAGCTCGATTGGCCGACCGGTCAGATAGGGCGTGAGGGAGCGGTGCCTTGGCGGCGCCACAACTTGCGGCACGGCAACAGCGCGGCAACAGGAGGATGATTCGGGGTGTTTGTGCAGCTAGAGGGCTTTGGTCGGTTCGGACTGTAAATCCGTCGCGAAAGCTACAGAGGTTCGAATCCTCTACCCGCCACCGGCAAGACAGCACGGCCCCGGACCGGGGGTGACTCTGGTCCGGGGCCGTTCTCGTTCCGGCGACCCCCGGACCTGTAGGCAAGCTACCGGTTGAGCTCGACCCCGAAGCTCCGAAAATTGTCGTACATGCGTTCTAAGATGTACCCATGAATGAGCGGCAGTGGTGGAACGGGCGGTGGTCCCGGCTCGGGCGGCGGGACGTCTTCGTGCGCAACGCGGCCGACGGTCGGTGGCAGGTGGAGCTCCGGCGCGGCGGCCCCGACGGGCGGCTCCGGGTCCGGTCGTTCGACTCCGAGCGGGATGCGGTCGGCTGGGTCGAGTCCGCGGTCCTTGCCGACGACGACCCCGAAGCCGGTTGGCGTGAGATGCGCGACGAGGCCAACCGTCTCCCGTCCGTCAGGGGACGAAAGATGGGCAGGTCTGACTCCCGGCGTCGCGGAAAAGTTGCCAGGGATTTAGATCAGGCGGGCTGATGTAGCCGGATCGCCACTATCGGAATCGGCCGAAAGGTCGATTCTTCCGTGGCGGCGCTTCATCCTGGCCCTCGCACTGTTGGATCAGACGTTGGCTGTGGCAGGATCGTGGGTATCCATACGGGACCCTGATGTCACTGCGATCGCATGGGAGCGACAGATGCGAGAGACGACGCCTGGCCGGTGGATGACACGGTTCGCGGTGATGATCGGCGCTGGCGTGGTTGCGCTCGGTGTCTCGGCCGGTGCAGCGCATGCGAGCACGGACAGTGAGGGATCTGTGGTGAGACTGGTGAGCGTTCTGCGCGCCATCCAGCCGCACGCTGCCCCGCCGGTGGTCGAGCCGATCTTTGTCACTGAAGGCTGGGACTGGAGCTAGCCGGACCGCCCGCGTCGCGGACGGTGTGATGCACCAGGCTCCATGCCCGAAAGGTAGGGGAATGGGTGCCGGCTCCAAAGGTTCCGATCAGCCGCTCTGAGGTCCACTCGTGGCTGATCACGGCTCCCCTGTTCGTCCTGGGGGTGCTGCTCTCGCTCCCTATCCTGCTCTCGGACCGGCCGTCACACGTCGGGCACCACTATGGTCACGCGCTGGCGCTGCTGGCGCTCGCGACCCTCGCCACGCCGCTGGAGCTCCGCTTCGACATCAGGCGGCAGGGCCTGAGCACCAAGATGAACGAGATCCCGCTTATCCTGGCGCTGTACTACCTCTCGCCGTGGCTCGTCCTGGCGGTGCGGGTGACGGCCGGGCTGCTGTGGAACATCTTCGGCGCGCGGTTCAGCTCGCACAAGGTCGCCTTCAACGCCGCCAGCCACTTCGCCGGCACCGCGACGGCCAACCTGATCGTGTTCCAGTTCGGGCTGCACGGCGGCGGCTCGCCGCTGACGTGGCTGGTGCTCGGCATGGCCATCCTCGCGGGCAACGTGGTCACCCTGGCTGCCATCGCGGGCGTCATGGTGCTGCTGCAGGGCGTCGGCCAGCTGCCGCAGTTCCTGAAGTCGTCGGTCCCCGGGTTCGCGGTGATGGGCGTCAACATCGTGCTGGGCCTGGTCATGCTGCTCGCCCTGGTGGCCAGCGACTGGGGTGCGCTGCTGCTGGTCGCGCTGGCGATCGTGCTGTTCATTCTGTATCGCTCCTACACGCAGTTCTTCCGGCAGCACCGCAACCTCACCGAGATCTATGCGTTGACGCGTGAGATCGCCGCGACCAACCACGACGGCACACTGCCGGACGTGCTGCTCGGTCGGGTGCGGGCGCTACTGACCGCGGACTCGGCGACGCTCTGGCTGCCGCGGCACGGGCGCCATCACGAGATGCTGCTGTCGTCCAGGTTCGACTACCAGGGGCTGCTGGACAGCGCCCCGACACCGGACCTGTTCCGGCAGCTGGCGATGCGCACCGGGCAGACCGTCGTCGCCGGGCCCAGGGCCGGCGGGCCGGAGCTGCAGTCCGCGCTGCAAGAGGCGCAGGTCAAGGACATCATCGTCGTGCCGCTGCGCTCCAGCGGCGTCGCGATCGGCACGCTGGAGGTCGCCGGCCGGCTCGGCGCCCAGGTGCTCTTCGGCAAAGAAGACGTGCAGCTGCTGGAAACGGTGTCGCTGCAGGTCGGCGCGGCGGTCGAGAACAGCCGCCTGGTCGACCGGCTCCAGTTCGACGCCAACCACGACGCGCTCACCGGCCTGGCCAACCGGCGCCGGATGCTCACCGCGTTGGGTGAGGCGATGACCGGCCGGGGACCCCGCGAGGTCGTCGCCGTGCTGCTGTTCGACGTCGTGGCGCTGCGCGAGGTCAATGAGTCGCTGGGGCACGACGCCGGCGACCAGGTGCTGATCCAGGTCGCGAAGCGGCTGCGCGGGCTGGCGCCGCAGGGTGCGCTGGTGGCACGGGTCGGCGGCGACGAGTTCGCGGTCGAGCTGCGCACGGCCAGCGCCGAGGCGGCCGCGGCGGTCGCCGACACGCTGCGGGCGGGGCTGCGCGACCGGATGGTCATCGACTCGCTCACGATCGACGTCGACACCAACGTCGGTGTGTCGATCTACCCGGACCACGGCTCGGAGCCCGAGGCGCTGCTGCAGCGGGCCGTGGTGGCCACGTCGGTGGCGAAGTCGCGCGGGATCGTCCAGCTGTTCAACGCCGGCCTGCAGTCGCGCTCCGTGCGGCGCGTCGGGCTGGCCGCGGACCTGGACGCCGCGCTCAACACCGGCGAGCTGGAGGTCTACTTCCAGCCCAAGGTGTCGCTCAAGGACCGCCGGCTGGTCGGGGTGGAGTGCCTGGCCCGCTGGGAGCATCCGGTGCACGGTCAGGTGGCGCCGCCGGACTTCGTCGCGGTCGCGGAGCACACCGGTCAGCTCGCCCGGCTCAACAGTGTGGTCCTCAGGGAAGGCATCCGCAGGGCCCGTGAATGGGCCGACGCCGGGCGTTCGCTCACCGTGGCGGTCAACATCTCGGTCCGCACCCTGGGCGACGCAGACTTCCCGTTACAGGTGTCGGAGCTGCTCGAGGAGCACGGCGTGCCGGCCGAGCGGATCATCCTGGAGCTCTCCGAGCAGGAGCTGCTCGGCAGTGGCCGCAGCGGTCCCGCCCTGAAGCGCCTGCGCGAGCTGGGCGTGCTGCTGTCCGTCGACGACTTCGGCGCGGGCCGGTCGTCGTTCGCGGACCTCAGCCGCCTGCCGGTGCAGGAGGTCAAGATCGACCGCGCGTTCGTGCAGGGAATGGCGACCGACACCGCGGATCTCGCGATCGTGCGGACCGTCGTCGACATGGCCCGCCACTTCGGGCTCGCCGTGGTCGCCGAAGGCGTTGAGAGCGAGCTCACACTCGGGTTGCTCGAAGACATGCACTGCGATATGGGTCAGGGCTTCCTGTTCAGCCGCGCACTGCCCTACGAGCGCTTCGAGTCCTGGCTCCAGATCCAGGCCGACGCCGACCCCACCGTCCCACCCGCGGGCGAGGTCCGCTGGCTCCGCGCCGTGCCGTAGCCCCACTCCAGCCGCCGAGCCCCGTGCCCTGCGCCGTGCCGTAGGTCCGCCAACCGATGCGGCGGGGCGACACGGGCGGGGCGATGCGGCCAGGGACGCGGCTCCGGCGCGGTGGTCACCAGGCGTGGGCGTGCCGGGCGTAGGGCGTGCCGGGCGTAGGGCGTGCCGGCGGACGTTGCCCCTAGAGGCCCCTGTGCCTCTCGGAGAGGCCCGAGCGGTTCCACGACATGTGGGGACCAAGGGTCCCGGTCGTCCGCCGACCTCCCGGCCGAATCGTCACCCGGCGGCGGACCCCGGTGCAGGGGTTCGTGGCGACACGCGAAGCAGCGCCCTGGACCGGGTCTGCGCGACATTCAGGACGGCAGGGCAGGCAGTGATGCTGGACGGTGGCGCATCCGCGAGAAGGGGGTGACGTGGCCCACTCGGCGAGTGTGGGAAGGATCGGCCGGGGCGGGGAGACACGCCGGAGGCAGGGGGCACAAGCTGGGCAAACACCACTTCGGGGAACTCGATTTCGTGCCACGGCGAGGGCCGTGTACGCTTAGCGAGCGCATGTGCGGGATCGCACTTGATGCGCCCCCTTAGCTCAGTCGGCAGAGCGTCTCCATGGTAAGGAGAAGGTCTACGGTTCGATTCCGTAAGGGGGCTCGAGAGACCGGGCTTGAGTCATCGAGTCCGCCGCGGCGGTGTAGCTCAGATGGTAGAGCAAGCGGCTCATAATCGCTGTGTCGCCGGTTCAAGTCCGGCCACCGCTACAGACGCACCACAGAGGTCGCCCGATTCGGCGACTGCCAGTGTGAGCCGCTATGCTCGTTCGCTGGACCTGAACCCCGCTCTGAAGGAAGGCACTTCGCCATGGCCAAGGCGACCGACGTTCGTCCGAAGATCACGCTGGCGTGCACGGAGTGCAAAGAGCGGAACTACATCACGAAGAAGAACCGCCGTAACGACCCGGACCGCATCGAGCTGAAGAAGTTCTGCCCCCGGGACGGCAAGCACACCGTGCACCGCGAGACGCGGTAACCAGTCTCAGGAACGAAGGAACCAAGGAACAAAGCCCCGGCCCACGGCCGGGGCTTTTTCGTGTCAGCGGTAAGTTGCACACCATGCCGTTGGATCAGTCGTACATGGGTCGGGTGTTTCCGCCGACCCCGCCATACGAGGTCGCCCGGGAGAAGATCCGGGAGTTCGCCGACGCGGTGAGCGCCAGCGACCCGGTGCACCGGGATCTCGCCGAGGCGCGCGCCAAGGGCTACAAGGACGTGATCGCCCCGCCCACGTTCGCGATCATCCTGAGTCAGAACGCCGGGCAGCAGCTGGTCGAGGACCAGGCGTTCGGGTTGGACTACAGCCGGGTGGTGCACGGCGGGCAGACGTTCCGCTACGAGCGGCCGATCGTCGCCGGCGACCACCTGGTGACGGTGATGGCGGTGGAGGAGATCAGCAGCCGCGCCGGGCACGCGTTCCTGACGACCAGGCACGAGGTGTCGACCGTCGAGGGCGAGCTCGTCGTGACGATCTGGACCCGGCTCGTGGTCCGTGGGGAGGGCTGAGATGCAGGTCGGCACCGTTTTCCCGCCGCAGACGTTCCAGGTGACCCGCGCCGATCTGGTGCGGTATGCGGGGGCCTCCGGCGACTTCAACCCGATCCACTGGAGCGACCGCGTCGCGACCTCGGTCGGGCTGCCGGGTGTCATCGCGCACGGCATGCTGACGATGGCCCTGGCGGGACAGGCGGTTGCCTGCTGGGTGGGTGGCACCGCGTCGATCGTCGAATACTCCACCCGGTTCGCCAACCCGGTGGTGGTCCCGGACGACGACAAAGGCACCGAGATCGTGGTGAGCGGCGTCGTGAAGCGGGTAGCGGAGGATGGTGTCGCGCAGATCGACATCACCGCCACGTGCAACGGCGACAAGATTCTTGGTGCCGCAAAAGCCCTGGTCAGGGCGTAGGGGGCGACTCGGTGGAGGGGGGTGGTTGGGATATCCCACCCGAACCCGTACACTGGTCGCCCGTGGGGTGAGCAACCTCTCGGCACCCTCTGAAGAGGGGTCCGGGAGGCGCGATCACCACGAAGGGGTGTGGCGCAATTGGCAGCGCAGCGGTCTCCAAAACCGCAGGTTGCAGGTTCAAGTCCTGTCGCCCCTGCGCCGAAGGCCTGACCTGGGTCTGGGGTGCCCGATCCGCCGATCGGGTCGGACCTCCAGCGGTCACGGGTTGGTCCCGCCGAGTGCCGCCGGCTCATCGCCGGTGGCCCTGGTCGGGCGGATCCGCGGGCCACTCATCGGACCGAGCACTCGCGAGATCACGGAAGAGGGCGAAAGTGGCCGAACGCAGGCGACGCGGGACCGACCCCGCCGACGATCGCCGTGACGAGGAGCTCAGCGCCGAGGACGCGGCCATCGAGGAGGAGTTCGCCGATGAGCTCGATGAGCTCGACGGCGACCTTGGCGATGACGTGGACGCCGATGACGACGACGCGGACGGCAAGACGGTCCTGACGAAGTCCAAGGACGCGAAGGCCAAGTCCAAGGACGTCAAAGAGACGGACAAGAAGAAGACCAAGGTCAAAGAGGGCAGCTCGAACAACATCTTCGCGCGGCTCATCAACTTCGTCCGCGAGGTTGTCGCCGAACTGCGTAAGGTGATCTGGCCGACCCGCAAGGAGCTGACCACTTACACGGTGGTTGTCGTCGTGTTCGTGATCGTGATGCTGACGATCGTGGGTGGCCTCGACTACCTGCTCGCCAAGGGCGTCCTCTGGGCCTTCGGTAACAAAGCGGAGTAGTCCACAGCGGACCGGCCGCAGATGCGAAGACTTGACAGACGGAAGTGAGCAGCGTGCAGGAATTCGACGAGACCGCCTCAACCGACGACGAGCAGCACGAGGAAACGTCGACGGTGATGACGGCCGCCACGCCCAGCACGGCCCCCGAGCCGGCAGGGGCGGCGACCGACGCCGAGGACCCCGTCGCCGAGCTGCGTGCCGCACTGCGATTCGCGCCCGGTGACTGGTTCGTGGTGCACTCCTACGCCGGGTATGAGAACAAGGTCAAGACGAATCTCGAGACCCGTATCACGAGCCTCGACATGGAAGAGTTCATCTACCAGGTCGAGGTCCCGACTCGTGAAGAGGTCGAGATCAAGAACGGCAAGCGCACCCAGGTGCAGAACAAGGTCTTCCCCGGCTACATCCTCGTCCGGATGGAGCTGACGGCGGAGTCCTACTCGTGCGTGCGCAACACGCCCGGCGTGACGGGCTTCGTCGGCGCGACCGACCGGGCCGACCGGCCGGCGCCGCTGTCGCTGGACGAGGTCCTCAAGTGGCTCGCGCCGGTGGTGCAGCAGGAGGGCAAGAAGGCGGGCAAGCCCGAGGTCAAGGTCCTCGACTTCGAGGTCGGCGACTCGGTCACCGTCACCGACGGCGCGTTCGCCTCGCTGCAGGCCACGATCAGCGAGATCAACGCCGATCAGCAGAAGCTCAAGGTCCTGGTCTCGATCTTCGGCCGGGAGACCCCGGTCGAGCTCAACTTCAACCAGGTCACGAAGATCTAATTCGTCTGCGGTACGCTTGAGCGTCCGGCCAAGTGCCGGGCGCTCAGTCGTGCGTGGAGACGGTCGCGAGCCGTCATACAACAAGGCACGAAACTCCAGCCCAGGAAGACGAAAGCAGCCATGCCTCCGAAGAAGAAGCTCGTCAAGACCTTCACGCTTCAGTTGCCGGGCGGCCAGGCCACTCCGGCGCCGCCGGTCGGCCCCGCGCTCGGTCAGCACGGTGTGAACATCATGGAGTTCGTCAAGGCGTACAACGCCCAGACGGAGTCCCAGCGCGGCGACATCATCCCCGCGCAGATCAGCGTCTACGAGGACCGGACGTTCACGTTCATCCTCAAGACCCCGCCCGCCGCCCGCCTGCTGCTCAAGGCCGCCGGCGTGCCGAAGGGATCGGGCGTGCCGCAGAAGGACAAGGTCGGCTCGATCACCAAGGCCCAGCTGCGCGAGGTCGCCGAGAAGAAGATGGCCGACCTCAACGCCAACGACATCGAGCAGGCGGAGAAGATCATCGCCGGCACCGCCCGTTCCATGGGCATCGTCGTCAAGGACTGACGGCACCACCGAAGACCCAAGACCAAGGAACACGTGGGAGGGCGCACGAGCGCCCGCACCTTGACCACAGGAGCAAAGCGACATGTCGCAGCACGGCAAGAACTACCGCAAGGTCGCCGACCTTGTCGACCGCAACGCCCTGTACAGCCCGCTCGGTGCGGTGAAGCTGGCCAAGCAGACCAGCACCGTCAAGTTCGACCCCACCGTCGAGGTGGCCATGCGGCTGGGCGTCGACCCCCGCAAGGCCGACCAGATGGTCCGTGGCACGGTCAACCTGCCCCACGGCACCGGCAAGACCGCCCGCGTCATCGTCTTCGCGCAGGGCCCGAAGGCCGCCGAGGCCGAGGCCGCCGGCGCCGACGCGGTGGGCACCGACGACCTCGTCGCCCGGATCCAGGAAGGCTGGCTGGACTTCGACGCGGCGATCGCCACCCCCGACCAGATGGCCAAGATCGGCCGGATCGCGCGGATCCTGGGCCCGCGCGGCCTGATGCCGAACCCGAAGACGGGCACGGTCACGATGGACGTCACCAAGGCGGTCAACGAGATCAAGGGCGGCAAGATCACCTACCGGGTGGACAAGCACTCCAACCTCCACCTGATCATCGGCAAGGCGAGCTTCTCCGAGCAGCAGCTGGTGGAGAACTACGCGGCGGTCCTCGACGAGGTCAACCGGGCCAAGCCGAGCGCGGCCAAGGGCAAGTACCTGAAGAAGATCTTCATCACCACCACCATGGGCCCCGGCATCCCGGTCGACCCGAACCGCACGCGCAACCTCCTCGAGGACGACGCGTCCGCGGAGTAAGCACAGCGGCACGACGACGGCGGGCATCCGAGGGTGCCCGCCGTCGTCTATGTTCGGGGGCGTGCAGTTCCACGACGTCTGGTTCCGGTACGCCCGTAATGCGGCGTGGACCCTGCAGCACGTCGACCTGGAGCTCGGTCCCGGCGAGACCGCGGTCGTGCTCGGCCCCAACGGCTCCGGCAAGTCGACCCTGCTCCAGCTCGCCGCCGGGGTGCTGAGGCCCGGCCGGGGCGCGGTCTCCGGAAGGCCGCCGGTGGTGGGCTGGGTCCCGGAGCGGTTCCCCGCCGACCAGCCGTTCACCGCCCGGGCCTACCTGACGCACATGGCGGCGATCCGCGGAGCCGACAGCGCCGGCATCGACGAATGGGCCGACCGCCTCAATTTCGTGGGGTTTCTCGATGTACGCCTGAGCCGCCTCTCCAAGGGCTCCGCCCAGAAGGTGGGCCTCGTCCAGGCGCTGCTGGACCCGCCGGGCCTGCTGGTCCTCGACGAGCCGTGGGAAGGCCTCGACGCCGCGACCCGTGAACAGGTGCCGGCGATCGTCGCCGACGTCGTGGCCCGCGGCGGGTCGGTGCTCATCAGCGACCACCTCGGCGAGGTCGCCCGCCTGCCGGGGGCCCGCCGCTGGCACGTCCGCGACGGCCGGGTGAGCGAAGACAGCCGGGTGGGCGAAGGCGGCCGGGTGGGCGAAGGCGGCCGGAAGGGCGCGACCGGCCCCCGGGGCGAGCGCCCCGCCGCCAGGCGCATCATCGAGCTCGCCGTCGCGGCGACGCACGCGGACCGGGCGGTGGCGAGGCTGCGCGCCGACGGGTTCGACGTCCTCGGCGTCCGGGAGGAGCGGTGACCGCGCTGGTCAGGATGCGGCTCGCGGGCTTCGTCCAGACGGGCCGGGCCGCCGCGCCGCTGCTGGCCGCCCTGGTCGTGCTGTCCATCCTGTACGGCGGCGGGCAGTCCCAGGCCGGCGAGGCCTACGGGGTGTCCGCGGCCGTGCTGTTCGCGGTCCTGGCCTGGCAGACGAAGCTCCTGCTCGACGTGGAGCCCGACGTGCAGCGGCGGATCGGCCGGGTCGCGCTCGGCGCCGGCCGGGAGACCGCCGCGGGGGTCGCCGCGGCGCTGGTCGCCGCCCTGCCGGTGATCCTGGTCGCGATGATCCTTCCGTGGCTCGTCGGCGGCGTCACCGGACCGCAGAAGGCCGGCGACCCGCCGCTGGGGGAGGGCATCGCGCTCGGCCTGTGGGCGCACCTGCTGCTGCTCCTGCCCGCCGTCGGCCTCGGCGCCCTGGCCAGCCGCGCGGTGTCCGGGCAGGCGGCCCGCGGCCTGGCCATCCTCGTCGGCGGCGTGGTCATGGCGGTCGTGCTCGGCCTGAAGAGCTCGCCGGCGCCGTGGCTGGCCCCGCCGCTGATGACCACCGCCCGCGACACCGTCGGCGGCGCCGACCCGACTGCCGTCGCCGTCACCACCGGCTGGGGCGTCGTGTGGGCCGCGCTCGCCGTCGCCGCCTACGCCCACCTGCGGCGCACCAGGCCGTAGACGCGCCGCGATTTGGTGGCGCACGGCGAGTCAAGTACAGTTTCCAGCGAAACCCGAAGACCGCTGGTCATGTCCGCGTGAGCGGACATCGAAGGCCCTGTGTCAACGCAGGCGACCCGCGCAGGGCCGGACAAGCGTTGCCGACACATGTCGCTCCGCCCCGTGCGCCCCTGCGCCCGGGGCGTTTTTCGTTGCCGCGAGTGCGCCCGAGAGCGTGGCCAGCACCGTAGCAAGAGAGAGGAGGGACATGGCGGACAAGCCGGTTCGAGACGACAAGGCCACCGCGGTCGCGGAGCTCACCGAGAGCTTCCGGGGCTCGACGGCCACCGTGCTGACCGAGTACCGCGGCCTGACCGTGGCGCAGCTCAAGACCCTGCGCCGCAGCCTGGGCCGCGAGACCACGTACGCCGTCGCGAAGAACACGCTCGCGAAGCGTGCCGCGACGGACGCGGGCATCAGCGGGCTCGACGATTTGTTCTCCGGTCCTACCGCGCTCGCTTTCGTCTCCGGCGACCCGGTCGAGGCGGCGAAGAGCCTCCGCGAGTTCGCGAAGGCCCACCCGCTGCTCGTCATCAAGGGCGGCGTTTTCGAGGGCAAGGCCATCAGCGCGGACGAGGTCCGTCGCCTGGCCGACCTGGAGTCCCGTGAGGTGCTGCTGGCCAAGCTGGCCGGCGCCATGAAGGGCAGCCTGTCCAAGGCGGCTTCGCTGTTCCAGGCGCCGCTGTCCAAGACGGTCCGCACGGTCCAGGCCCTGGCCGACAAGCGCGCAGAGGCATCCGGTAGCGCGGCAGAGGAATCCGGTAGCGCGGCCGAGTAGGCCCGTGCTCCACACCACTTTTTCGAAAGGAACGCCAACATGGCGAAGCTGAGCACCTCCGAGCTCCTCGACGCGTTCAAGGAGATGACCCTGATCGAGCTCTCCGAGTTCGTGAAGGAGTTCGAGACCACGTTCGACGTGACCGCGGCCGCCCCGGTCATGATGGGCGGCGGTGGCGGCGGCGCCGCTGCGCCGGTCGAGGAGAAGGAAGAGCAGTCGGAGTTCGACGTCGTGCTCGAGGGCGACGGCGGCAAGAAGATCCAGGTCATCAAGGTCGTGCGCGAGCTGACCGGCCTGGGCCTCAAGGAGGCGAAGGACCTCGTCGAGGCCGCGCCGAAGGCCGTCCTGGAGAAGGTCAACAAGGAGACCGCCGACAAGGCGAAGGCCAAGCTCGAGGGCGAAGGCGCCAAGGTCACCCTCAAGTAAGTCCGCTCCAAGCTGGAGGGCGGGTCGCCGGGTAGCCGGCGGCCCGCCCTTTCGCATGAGAGGTGTAAGGACCCAAGATCTAGGGGTGGCCACCACAACACCTTGTGATCGGAGTGCGAGATTTCCGTCACGGTGGCCCGACGCGCGTGGGAACCCTTGACGCGATGACCTGGTGGCAGGCACGCTAATCAGGCACTGCCTTCCGCGGACGCGGCGGCCGGTGGCCCGACAGATGTGCCCCGATCCTTCTTGGGTCTGGTTCAGCGCACATCGGCCGATGAGCCCCAGGCCTCGACCGACGCGAGCGGCTCGGCCGGTGGAACAGCGATCTTCAACAAGATCGTTGAAACATCGTGCACGGGGCCGCTCGACAGCGGTTAGCCTTTCGGCTACACTGCTAGTTTGCGCTGTCTTCTGACTTCACCTCTGGCGTGGAGTGCCTCTTCGTGGGCACTTTGCATCGGGGGTCGTCAGGCTGCACGCAAAACGGCCTGTCTGCACCACCGGTCCTCGGAAGGACGCATCTTGGCAGCTTCCCGCCCTGCGAAGACCAGTTCGAGCGCATACGCTCCCCGCCGGGTCTCCTTCGGCAGGATCACCGAACACCTTGAGGTTCCCAACCTCCTTGCCATCCAAACCGACTCGTTCGACTGGTTGGTTGGCAACGAGAAGTGGCAGAGCCGCTCGGCCGGTGATCCGCACGCCCGTTCCGGGCTGGCGGAGATCCTCGATGAAATCAGTCCCATTGAGGACTTCTCCGGCACGATGTCCCTGTCGTTCTCCGCGCCCCGCTTCGACGAGGTCAAGGCTCCCATGGAGGAGTGCAAGGAGAAGGACCTCACCTACTGCGCGCCGCTGTTCGTGACGGCGGAGTTCACCAACCACACCACTGGCGAGATCAAGAGCCAGACGGTGTTCATGGGTGACTTCCCGATGATGACGCCCAAGGGCACCTTCATCATCAACGGCACCGAGCGCGTCGTGGTGAGCCAGCTCGTCCGGTCGCCGGGCGTGTACTTCGACAAGCAGCCGGACAAGACCTCCGACCGCGACCTCACCAGCGTCAAGGTCATCCCGAGCCGGGGTGCCTGGCTGGAGTTCGACATCGACAAGCGCGACACCGTCGGTGTCCGCATCGACCGCAAGCGCCGGCAGGCCGTCTCCGTCCTGCTCAAGGCCATCGGTTGGTCCGCCGAGCGCATCCGTGAGAAGTTCGGCTGGTCCGAGCTCATGATGACGACGCTCGAGAAGGACCACATCGCCGGCCAGGACGAGGCCCTGCTAGACATCTACCGCAAGCTCCGCCCCGGCGAGCCGCCGACGCGTGAGAATGCGCAGACCCTCCTCGACAACCTCTTCTTCAACCCGAAGCGATACGACGTCGCCAAGGTCGGTCGATACAAGTTCAACAAGAAGCTCGAGTTGGACCTCCCGATCAACCAGGGTGTGCTGACGGAAGAGGACGTCGTCGCCACGGTCGAGTACCTCTGCCGCCTGCACACGGGCGAAGAGGGCTACGAGGCCGACGACATCGACCACTTCGGCAACCGGCGCCTGCGCACGGTCGGCGAGCTCATCCAGAACCAGGTCCGCGTCGGCCTGTCCCGGATGGAGCGCGTCGTCCGCGAGCGCATGACGACGCAGGACGTCGAGGCGATCACGCCGCAGACCCTGATCAACATCCGTCCCGTCGTGGCGGCGATCAAGGAGTTCTTCGGCACGTCGCAGCTGTCGCAGTTCATGGACCAGACCAACCCCCTCGCGGGCCTGACCCACCGCCGGCGCCTCAGCGCGCTCGGCCCGGGCGGTCTGTCGCGTGAGCGGGCCGGCTTCGAGGTCCGCGACGTGCACCCGTCGCACTACGGCCGCATGTGCCCGATCGAGACCCCTGAAGGTCCCAACATCGGTCTCATCGGCGCGCTCTCGACGTTCGCGCGGGTCAACCCGTTCGGCTTCGTCGAGACGCCGTACCGGAAGGTCGTCGACGGCCGGGTCACCGACCAGATCGACTACCTGACCGCCGACGAGGAGGACCGGTTCGTCAAGGCGCAGGCCAACGCTCCGCTCAAGAGCGACGGCAACTTCGCCGAGGACCGCATCCTCGTCCGCCGGAAGGGCGGTGAGGTCGACAACGTCCCCGCCGACCAGGTCGACTACATGGACGTGTCGCCGCGGCAGATGACCTCGGTCGCCACCGCGATGATCCCGTTCCTCGAGCACGACGACGCCAACCGTGCACTCATGGGCGCCAACATGCAGCGCCAGGCGGTGCCGCTGGTCAAGGCCGAGGCTCCGCTCGTCGGCACCGGCATGGAGTACCGTGCCGCCGTCGACGCCGGTGACGTGGTCGTGGCCGAGGTCGCCGGCGTGGTCGAGGACATGTGCGCCGACTACGTCACGATCCACCAGGACGACGGCCACCGCCGGACCTACCTGCTGCACAAGTTCCGCCGCTCCAACTCCGGCTCCTGCGTCAACCAGAAGCCGGTGATCTTCGAGGGCGACCGGGTCGAGGCGGGGCAGGTCATCGCCGACGGTCCGTGCACCGACGAGGGCGAGATGGCGCTCGGGCGCAACCTGCTCGTGGCGTTCATGCCCTGGGAGGGTCACAACTACGAAGACGCCATCATCCTGTCCCAGAAGCTGGTGCAGAACGACGTCCTCACCTCGATCCACATCGAGGAGCACGAGGTCGACGCGCGCGACACCAAGCTGGGGCCGGAGGAGATCACCCGCGACATCCCGAACGTCAGCGAGGAGATGCTCGCCGACCTCGACGAGCGGGGGATCATCCGGATCGGCGCCGAGGTCGTGACCGGCGACATCCTGGTCGGCAAGGTCACCCCCAAGGGTGAGACCGAGCTGACCCCGGAGGAGCGCCTGCTCCGCGCGATCTTCGGCGAGAAGGCCCGCGAGGTGCGCGACACCAGCCTCAAGGTGCCGCACGGCGAGACCGGCACGGTCATCGGCGTGCGCACGTTCAGCCGGGAGGACGGCGACGAGCTGTCCCCG
Source organism: Dactylosporangium sp. NPDC050588 (assembly GCF_040654975.1). NCBI lineage: Bacteria > Bacillati > Actinomycetota > Actinomycetes > Micromonosporales > Micromonosporaceae > Dactylosporangium > Dactylosporangium sp. NPDC050588. The sequence goes on from NZ_JBFAJA010000001.1 coordinate 24,145, forward strand.
GGTGTCAACGAGCTGGTGCGCGTCTACGTGGCCCAGAAGCGGAAGATCCAGGACGGCGACAAGCTCGCCGGCCGCCACGGCAACAAGGGCGTCATCTCGAAGATCCTCCCGGTCGAGGACATGCCGTTCCTCGAGGACGGCACCCCGGTCGACATCGTGCTCAACCCGCTCGGTGTGCCGAGCCGGATGAACATCGGCCAGGTCCTGGAGACCCACCTGGGGTGGGTGGCCAAGACAGGCTGGAAGATCGACGGTGACGACACCGAGTGGAAGCGGGCGCTGAAGGCCATCAACGCGGGGGAGTCCGAGCCGGACACCAACGTCGCGACCCCGGTCTTCGACGGCGCCAAGGAGGAAGAGATCGCCGGCCTGATGAGCAGCACGCTGCCCAACCGGGACGGCAACCAGCTCATCGGTGCCAGCGGCAAGGCGCGGCTGTTCGACGGCCGCTCCGGCGAGCCGCTGCCGGACCCGATCGCGGTGGGCTACATCTACATCCTCAAGCTCAACCACCTGGTGGACGACAAGATCCACGCCCGTTCCACCGGCCCGTACTCGATGATCACGCAGCAGCCGCTGGGTGGTAAGGCGCAGTTCGGTGGTCAGCGCTTCGGTGAGATGGAGTGCTGGGCGATGCAGGCCTACGGCGCCGCCTACGCGCTGCAGGAGCTGCTGACGATCAAGTCCGACGACGTCCTCGGACGCGTCAAGGTCTACGAGGCGATCGTCAAGGGCGAGAACATCCCGGAGCCGGGCATCCCGGAGTCCTTCAAGGTGCTCCTCAAGGAGCTGCAGTCGCTGTGCCTGAACGTCGAGGTGCTCTCCAGCGACGGCGTGGCCCTCGAGATGCGCGAGACGGACGACGAGGTGTTCCGCGCCGCCGAGGAACTCGGCATCGACCTCTCCCGGCGTGAGCCGAGCAGCGTCGAGGAAGTTTGATCCGTGGGCGGGCGCCCCGCGAAGGCGCCCGCTCCACGACCTAGCAATTACCCGAGCAACTGAATCGTGAGGACATAGACGAAGTGCTCGACGTCAACTACTTCGACGAACTGCGCATCGGTCTGGCCACTGCCGACGACATCCGCCAGTGGTCGCATGGCGAGGTCAAGAAGCCCGAGACGATCAACTACCGCACCCTGAAGCCGGAAAAGGACGGGCTCTTCTGCGAGAAGATCTTCGGTCCGACCCGGGACTGGGAGTGCTACTGCGGCAAGTACAAGCGGGTCCGGTTCAAGGGCATCATCTGTGAGCGCTGCGGCGTCGAGGTGACCCGTGCCAAGGTCCGCCGCGAGCGCATGGGCCACATCGAGCTCGCCGCCCCGGTCACGCACATCTGGTACTTCAAGGGCGTGCCCAGCCGGCTCGGCTACCTGCTCGACCTGGCGCCGAAGGACCTCGAGAAGATCATCTACTTCGCGTCGTACGTGATCACGAGCGTCGACAAGGAGGCCCGCCACCGCGACCTCGCCACCCTCGAGAACGAGGTCTCGGCGGAGAAGCGCCAGGCGGAGAACGCCCGCGACTCGGAGATCGAGAAGCGCGCCGCCAAGCTGGAGCAGGACCTGGCCGAGCTCGAGGCCGAGGGCGCGAAGGCCGACGTGCGCCGCAAGGTCAAGGAGTCCGGCGAGCGCGAGATGCGCCAGATGCGGGACCGCGCGCAGCGTGAGATCGACCGTCTCGACGAGGTCATGGACACGTTCCGCAAGCTGGACCGCAAGAACCTCATCACCGACGAGCTGCTCTACCGCGAGCTGCGCGACCGGTTCGGTGAGTACTTCACCGGCGCCATGGGTGCCGAGGCGATCAAGGCGCTGCTGGAGAACCTGGACCTCGACGACGAGGCCGAGTCGCTGCGCGAGACCATCCGCAGCGGCAAGGGCCAGCGCAAGATCCGGGCCCTCAAGCGGCTCAAGGTCGTCGCGGCGTTCCTCAACACCGCCAACTCGCCGCTGGGCATGGTCCTGGACTGCGTCCCGGTCATCCCGCCGGACCTGCGTCCGATGGTGCAGCTCGACGGTGGCCGGTTCGCCACCAGCGATCTCAACGACCTGTACCGGCGCGTGATCAACCGCAACAACCGGCTCAAGCGCCTGATCGACCTGGGTGCCCCGGAGATCATCGTCAACAACGAGAAGCGGATGCTGCAGGAGGCCGTCGACGCGCTGTTCGACAACGGCCGCCGCGGTCGTCCGGTCACCGGCCCGGGCAACCGGCCGCTGAAGTCGCTGTCCGACATGCTCAAGGGCAAGCAGGGTCGCTTCCGTCAGAACCTGCTGGGCAAGCGCGTCGACTACTCCGGCCGTTCGGTCATCGTCGTCGGCCCGCAGCTCAAGCTGCACCAGTGCGGCCTGCCGAAGCAGATGGCGCTGGAGCTGTTCAAGCCGTTCGTGATGAAGCGCCTGGTGGACCTCAACCACGCGCAGAACATCAAGTCGGCCAAGCGCATGGTCGAGCGTCAGCGTCCGGTCGTGTGGGACGTGCTGGAGGAGGTCATCGCGGAGCACCCGGTGCTGCTCAACCGCGCGCCGACCCTGCACCGCCTGGGCATCCAGGCCTTCGAGCCGCAGCTGGTCGAGGGCAAGGCCATCCAGATCCACCCGCTCGTCTGCACCGCCTTCAACGCCGACTTCGACGGCGACCAGATGGCCGTGCACGTGCCGCTGTCCGCGGAGGCGCAGGCCGAGGCCCGCATCCTCATGCTGTCCAGCAACAACATCCTCAAGCCGGCCGACGGCAAGCCGGTCACCATGCCCACCCAGGACATGGTCATCGGCCTGTACCACCTGACGCACATCCAGAAGGGCCTGACGGGCGAGGGGCGCACCTTCAGCTCCGACGCCGAGGCGCGGATGGCGTTCGACAACGGCGAGCTGCACCTGCAGGCACCGGTGAAGATCCGGCTCCGGGGCATCATCGGGGTCGACAACGGCGCCTCCGGTCAGCCGTGGGAGGCCCCCGAGGGCTGGCAGTCCGGCGACACGGTCACGGTCGAGACGACCCTCGGCCGGGTGCTCTTCAACGAGACGCTCCCGGTGGGGTACCGCTTCGTCAACTACGAGATCCGCAAGGGTCAGCTGTCGGCGATCGTCAACGACCTCGCCGAGCGCTTCCCGAAGGTCTCCCTCGCGGCGACCCTGGACGCGCTCAAGCTGGCCGGCTTCCACTGGGCCACCTGGTCCGGCGTCACCATCGGCATGGAGGACGTCATCCAGCCGCCTCGTAAGCGCGAGATCCTCGAGCGCTACGAGAAGGAGGCCGAGCGGATCGACAAGCAGTACCAGCGCGGTCTCATGACGGCCGAGGAGCGCCGCGGCGAGCTCATCGAGATCTGGACCAAGGCGACCGGTGAGGTCGCCAAGGAGATGGAAAGCGCGCTGCCGCAGGAGAACCCGCTGTGGAAGATGATCAACTCGGGCGCCCGCGGTAACCTGCTCCAGCTCCGCCAGATCGCCGCGATCCGTGGCCTGGTGGCCAACCCGAAGGGTGAGATCATCCCGCGGCCGATCAAGGCCAGCTACCGGGAGGGTCTGTCCGTGCTGGAGTACTTCATCTCCACGCACGGTGCCCGTAAGGGTCTGGCCGACACCGCGCTGCGGACCGCCGACTCGGGTTACCTGACCCGTCGTCTGGTCGACGTGTCGCAGGACGTCATCATCCGCGAGGAGGACTGCGGCACCGATCGCGCCATCCCGATGACGGTCGGCGAGCTGCACGACGGCGTCATGCGCATCCACCAGCACGCGGAGACGGGCGTGCACGCCCGTACCCTCGCCGACGACGTCCGCGACAAGGACGGCAAGCTCGTCGCCGAGCGCGGCACGGACATCAACTCGATCACGGTCGACCTGCTGGTCGCCGCCGGGACCGAGACCGTCCGCGTCCGCAGCGTGCTCACCTGCGAGTCGAAGCTCGGCGTCTGCGGCGCCTGCTACGGCCGGTCGCTGCCCACGGGCAAGACCGTCGACGTCGGCGAGGCGGTCGGCATCATCGCCGCCCAGTCGATCGGTGAGCCGGGCACGCAGCTGACGATGCGTACCTTCCACACCGGTGGCGTCGCGGGTGAGGACATCACCCAGGGTCTGCCCCGTGTGCAGGAGATCTTCGAGGCCCGCGTGCCGAAGGGTAAGGCGCCCATCGCCGACACCCCCGGTCGCGTGCGCATCGAGGACGGCGAGCGGATGCGGAAGATCATCATCGTGCCGGACGACGGCAGCGAGGAGATCGTCCACGACAAGCTCAGCCGGCGCGTCAAGCTGCGCTACCAGGACGGCGAGCACGTCGAGGTCGGCGAGAAGCTCACCGAGGGCACGATCGACCCGCACGAGCTGCTGCGCATCATGGGTCCCCGGGCGGTCCAGGTCCACCTGACGTCCGAGGTCCAGGAGGTGTACCGCTCGCAGGGCGTGCTCATCCACGACAAGCACATCGAGATCATCATCCGGCAGATGCTCAAGCGGGTCACGGTCATCGACTCCGGCTCCACCGAGTTCCTGCCCGGTGTGCTGGTCGACCGTGCGCTCTTCGAGGCGGAGAACCGTCGCGTCGTCGCCGAGGGCGGCGAGCCGGCGGCCGGCCGTCCCGTGCTCATGGGTATCACCAAGGCGTCGCTGGCGACGGAGTCGTGGCTGTCCGCGGCCTCGTTCCAGGAGACGACCCGGGTGCTGACCGACGCGGCGATCCACGCGCGCAGCGACTCGCTGATCGGTCTGAAGGAGAACGTCATCATCGGCAAGCTCATCCCGGCCGGTACGGGCATCAGCAAGTACCGCAGCATCCGGGTCGAGCCGACCGAAGAGGCGAAGGCGAAGGTCTACTCGATGACCGGCTACCCGGAGGCCGACTACGGCTTCGGCCCGGCCAGCGGGCAGGCGGTCCCCCTGGACGACTTCGACCTGGGCTCCTTCCGCTAAGCACCACCGGACGACGAAGAGGGCGGGGACCCCACGGGCCCCGCCCTCTTCCCATGGACCGGATAGGCTCGGGTGGTGACGTCCTCGACGCGCCATCCGCTCGACCCCGACCCGGTCCGGGCCACCAAGGCCTCGGCCGTGTTCGGGCTGGGCCTGCTGTCGGTGGTGACCGGGCCGTTCCTCGGCGGGGCGATCCCGGCGACCCTGGCGCTGCTGCTGGCCCGGCAGTCGCACCGCGAGCTGGTGGCCGCGGAGGGCTTCCTGCTGGGCGCCAGGAGGCTGCGCAACGGCGTGCGGCTCGCGTGGACCGGCATCGTGCTGTCGATCGCCACGCTGGTCGTCCTGGCGATCCTGGGCCTGCTGGCCTATGCCCGGGGCCGCGGCACGGACTTCGACCCGCTGGTGAACTGACGTGACCTACCCCTACCAGCACCAGCAGCAGCAGCCCTACCAGCACCAGCAGCCGGCCCGGCCCGTCGCGCAGCAGGGCATGCGGATCGACGTCGTCCAGGGAACCCCCTTCGGGGTGGCCTACCCCCTTGTTCAGGCGACCCCGAGCGGCCCCGCCATCGGCAGCCTCGTCGCCGGCATCGCATCGGTCTTCGTCGGCCTGTTCGTGGGCTGCCTCGGCCTGCTCGGCGCGCCCGAGGGGTGGGGCCCGCTCGCCGGCGGCGCGTTCACCGTGCTGGCCGTGTTCCTCGGCCTCGGCGCGATCGGCCTCGGCGTCTTCGGCATGCGCCAGGTCCGCCGAGCGGGCCGGCTGGTCAGCGGCCGCGGGATGGCGATCACCGGGGTGGTGCTGGGCTCCACCGGCGCGGGCGTCGGCGTGCTGTCCCTGCTGCTGGCCTTTGTGGCCGCGGCCACCTCGACGAGCCCGTGAGCGCCCGTGAGGGCGCCGCTGACCGGCCCCGACGCCGAGAACGCGACCCCCGGGACGGACGGATCAGACACCAGGTACTCTTGGTGTGAAGAGTGTTCCGTCATGGGGCCGAGCCGTCGATTTTGACCAGCGTCCTCACGGTGGGTACTCTTTCCCCTCGTGCCCGGCTTTGCCGGGCAACTCGTGCGTGCGTCCACAACGGCCCGCCTCCGCGGGTTGAGGGTGGACGCAAACCGCGAAACCCGGTTGGCACTTCTTGGACCGGGTTCGCGCGGCGGGCGACACGCCCGACCGCGGGTGCCGGTCACGCCGTGGAGACAGCGAAGAAGAAGACGTGCGGCCGCGAGGCCGAAGGGAGACAGGCCCAGTGCCTACGATCCAGCAGCTGGTCCGCAAGGGCCGCCAGGCGAAGCTGAGCAAGACCAAGACGCCGGCGCTCAAGGGCAGCCCGCAGCGGCGTGGCGTCTGCACGCGTGTGTACACCACCACGCCGAAGAAGCCGAACTCGGCCCTGCGCAAGGTGGCCCGCGTGCGACTGAGCAACGGTATCGAGGTGACGGCCTACATCCCCGGTGTCGGTCACAACCTTCAGGAGCACTCGATCGTGCTGGTCCGTGGTGGCCGTGTGAAGGACCTCCCCGGCGTCCGGTACAAGATCATTCGTGGTTCGCTGGACACCCAGGGTGTCCGCAACCGCAAGCAGGCTCGCAGCCGGTACGGCGCGAAGAAGGAGAAGAGCTGACATGCCGCGTAAAGGCCCCGCGCCGCGCCGGCCCCTGGTGGCGGACCCGGTCTACAACTCCCTGCTCGTCACCCAGCTGATCAACAAGATCCTGGTCGAGGGCAAGCGTCAGCTCGCCGAGCGCGTTGTCTACAGCGCCCTCGAGGGTTGCCGGGAGAAGTCGGGCACCGACCCCGTCGTCACGCTGAAGCGCGCGATGGACAACGTCAAGCCGACCCTCGAGGTCCGCAGCCGCCGCGTCGGTGGCGCGACCTACCAGGTGCCGGTCGAGGTGCGCCCTCCCCGGGCGACGACGTTGGGCCTGCGCTGGCTGGTCACCTACTCGCGCGCCCGTCGTGAGAAGACCATGGTGGAGCGGCTCATGAACGAGCTGCTCGACGCCAGCAACGGGCTCGGTGCTTCGGTGAAGCGCCGCGAGGACACCCACAAGATGGCGGAGTCCAACAAGGCCTTCGCGCACTACCGCTGGTAAGCGACGCTTTTCCAGCAATCCGACGAGAGCGAAGTAGGGATTCGAAGTGGCTGCCGTAGACGCTGCCCTCGCCAAGGTCCGCAATATCGGCATCATGGCGCACATCGACGCCGGTAAGACGACGACGACCGAGCGCATCCTCTTCTACACCGGCATCACGTACAAGATCGGTGAGGTCCACGAGGGCGCCGCCGTCATGGACTGGATGGAGCAGGAGCAGGAGCGGGGCATCACCATCACCTCCGCCGCCACGAAGTGCGAGTGGAAGGGCCACGTCATCCAGATCATCGACACGCCCGGCCACGTCGACTTCACGGTCGAGGTCGAGCGGTCGCTGCGGGTCCTGGACGGCGCCGTCGCCGTGTACGACGGTGTCGCCGGCGTGGAGCCGCAGACGGAGAACGTCTGGCGGCAGGCCGACAAGTACAACGTCCCGCGTATGTGCTTCGTCAACAAGCTGGACCGCACCGGTGCGGACTTCTTCCGCTGCGTGCAGATGATGGTCGACCGGCTCAACGCGACCCCGCTGGTGCTGCAGATCCCGATCGGCCTGGAAGGCGACCACATCGGCGTCGTCGACCTGCTGGAGATGCGCGCCCTGACGTGGCGTGGCGAGACCCAGAAGGGTGAGGACTACGCCATCGAGGAGATCCCCGCGGATCTCGTCGACCAGGCGAACGAGTACCGGGACAAGCTCCTGGAGACGCTGTCCGAGACCGACGACGACATCATGGTCCGCTACCTCGACGGCGAGACCTTCGACGTCAAGGAGCTCAAGGCCGCGATCCGCCGGGCCACCATCGCCGGCAAGCTCAACCCGGTCGTCTGCGGCTCGGCGTTCAAGAACAAGGGCGTTCAGCCCATGCTCGACGCCGTCGTGGAGTTCCTGCCGTCGCCGCTGGACATCCCGGCGGTCGAGGGTGTGGCCACCGACGGCGAGACGCCGCTGCAGCGCAAGCCGTCCAACAGCGAGCCCTTCTCCGCCCTGGCCTTCAAGATCCAGACGGACAAGCACCTCGGCAAGCTCACCTACGTGCGTCTCTACTCCGGCACGCTCGAGTCCGGTTCCCAGGTGGTCAACTCCACCAAGGACCGCAAGGAGCGGATCGGCAAGATCTACCAGATGCACGCGAACAAGCGTGAGGAGCGCCCCAGCGCTCAGGCGGGTGACATCATCGCCGTGCAGGGTCTCAAGCAGACCACCACGGGTGACACCCTCTGCGACCCGGCCCACCCGGTCATCCTCGAGTCGATGACCTTCCCGGAGCCGGTCATCCAGGTCGCCATCGAGCCGAAGAGCAAGGCCGACCAGGAGAAGCTGGGCACCGCCATCCAGCGGCTGGCCGAGGAGGACCCGACCTTCCGCGTCAAGAACGACGAGGAGACCGGGCAGACCATCATCGCCGGCATGGGCGAGCTGCACCTGGACATCCTGGTCGACCGGATGCGCCGCGAGTTCAGCGTCGAGGCCAACATCGGCAAGCCGCAGGTGGCCTACCGCGAGACCATCAAGGGCACCGTCGACAAGATCGACTACGTGCACAAGAAGCAGACCGGTGGCTCGGGTCAGTACGCGAAGGTCATCGTCAAGATCGAGCCGCTCGAGATGACGGCCGACGGCCCGACCTACGAGTTCGTCAACGAGGTCTCCGGCGGTCGCATCCCGAAGGAGTTCATCCCTTCGGTCGACGCCGGCGCGCAGGACGCGATGCAGTACGGCGTGCTCGCCGGCTACCCGATGGTGGGCGTGAAGCTGACGCTGCTCGACGGCCAGTACCACGAGGTCGACTCGTCGGAGATGGCGTTCAAGATCGCTGGTTCGATGGTGATGAAGGAGGCGGCCCGCAAGGCCTCTCCGGCCCTCCTCGAGCCGTTGATGGCCGTCGAGGTCACCACCCCGGAAGAGAACATGGGTGACGTGATCGGCGACCTCAACTCCCGGCGTGGCACCATCCAGGCGATGGAGGAGCGCGGCGGTGCCCGTGTCGTCCGCGCCACGGTGCCGTTGTCGGAGATGTTCGGCTACGTCGGCGACCTGCGGTCGAAGACCCAGGGCCGGGCGAGCTACTCGATGCAGTTCGACTCCTACGCCGAGGTTCCCGCGAACGTCGCCAAGGAGATCATCGCGAAGGCGACCGGGGAGTAGTTCCCGGTCCGCGGCCGCGAGGCTGCATCAGCGGGCCTGAAGGCTTCAGCCGCCAGACCCAAGTCGACAGGGTGCGTCGACGCTTCAGGCGTCGACGCACCGCGAACCAGAAGTCCACAGGAGGACACCAGTGGCGAAGGCGAAGTTCGAGCGGACTAAGCCGCACGTCAACATCGGCACCATCGGTCACATCGACCACGGGAAGACGACGCTGACGGCGGCCATTACCAAGGTGCTCCACGACCGCATGCCGGACGTGAACCCCTACACCCCGTTCGACGAGATCGACAAGGCGCCGGAGGAGAAGGCCCGCGGCATCACGATCTCGATCGCGCACGTCGAGTACCAGACCGAAGCCCGGCACTACGCCCACGTTGACTGCCCGGGCCACGCCGACTACATCAAGAACATGATCACCGGTGCCGCGCAGATGGACGGCGCGATCCTGGTGGTCGCGGCGACCGACGGCCCGATGCCGCAGACCCGCGAGCACGTGCTGCTGGCCCGCCAGGTCGGCGTCCCCTACATCGTGGTGGCGCTGAACAAGAGCGACATGGTCGAGGACGAGGAGCTCCTGGAGCTCGTCGAGCTCGAGGTCCGTGAGCTCCTGTCGAGCCAGGAGTTCCCCGGCGACGACGCGCCGGTCGTGCGCGTCTCGGCCCTGAAGGCCCTCGAGGGCGACCCGAAGTGGTCGGACGCCCTCATGGAGCTCATGGGCGCCGTGGACAGCGCGATCCCGCAGCCCGAGCGTGAGACCGAGAAGCCGTTCCTCATGCCCGTCGAGGACGTCTTCACGATCACCGGTCGTGGCACCGTCGTCACCGGTCGTGTCGAGCGTGGCATCCTCAAGCCGAACGAGGAAGTCGAGATCGTCGGCATCAAGGCCAAGTCGATGAAGACCACCTGCACCGCCATCGAGATGTTCCGCAAGATCCTCGACGAGGCGCGCGCCGGTGAGAACGTCGGCCTGCTCCTGCGTGGTATCAAGCGCGAGGACGTCGAGCGCGGCATGGTCGTGGTGAAGCCGGGTAGCAACACCCCGCACACCGAGTTCGAGGCGACCGTCTACATCCTCTCCAAGGAGGAGGGTGGCCGGCACACCCCGTTCTTCCAGAACTACCGTCCGCAGTTCTACTTCCGCACCACGGACGTCACCGGCGTCGTCACGCTGCCCGAGGGCACCGAGATGGTCATGCCCGGCGACAACACCGGCATGACCGTGCAGCTCATCCAGCCGATCGCCATGGAGGAGAACCTCCGCTTCGCGATCCGCGAGGGTGGCCGCACCGTCGGCGCCGGCCGTGTGACGAAGATCCTCAAGTAAAGACCTGAGGCACCCCGATTTCACTTTGTCGCACCTCGTGCGGCATAATGGTCGGGTTGCGTCGCGGGGCGGTCGAGACTGCTCAATGAGAAGTCTCGGCCGCTTCCGCGCGGCGTCAGTTCTATGACTGGCGCGAACCTCCGCGACTGGGCGTGGCACGCCCTGGGGTAGGACTCCGAAAGCCACCAGCGGCCCTGAGAAGGACGTCGGCGGCGGAGCCTGGCCCTTGGCCGCGACACGCCCGACCGCGGGGGTCGGACAAACCAAATAGGCGGCACCGGACCCTTCGGGGTTCCGCGAGGTCGAGAGACCTCGCATGAGAGAGGGAACTGAAGCCACCATGGCGGGACAGAAGATCCGCATCCGGCTCAAGGCCTACGACCACGAGGTCGTCGACTCCTCGGCGCGGAAGATCGTCGAGACGGTCACGCGCACCGGGGCTCAGGTCGCTGGGCCGGTGCCGCTGCCCACTGAGATCAACCGCTACTGCGTGATCCGCTCGCCGCACAAGTACAAGGACTCGCGCGAGCACTTCGAGATGCGCACGCACAAGCGTCTGATCGACATCATCGACCCGACCCCGAAGACGGTTGACTCGCTCATGCGGCTCGACCTGCCGGCTGGTGTCGACATCGAGATCAAGCTGTAGGGACCGGACTTATGGACAGGCAAGTCAAGGGCATCCTGGGTGAGAAGCTCGGCATGACCCAGATCTGGGACAACGGCAAGGTCGTCCCGGTGACTGTGGTGCAGGCCGGCCCGTGCGTCGTGACCCAGGTGCGCACGGCTGACAACGACGGCTACTCCGCGGTCCAGCTCGCGTGGGGCCAGATCGACCCGCGCAAGGTCAACAAGCCGCGGTCGGGCCACTTCGCCAAGGCGGACGTCGCTCCCCGCCGGCACGTCGTCGAGCTGCGGACCACCGACGCCGGCGAGTACTCGCTCGGCCAGGAGATCACCGCGGACCTCTTCGCCGCCGGCCAGCGGATCGACGTCACCGGCCGGACCAAGGGCAAGGGCTACGCCGGTGTCATGAAGCGGCACGGCTTCCACGGCCTCCGCGCGAGCCACGGTGTCGAGCGCAAGCACCGCTCGCCCGGCTCCATCGGCGCCTGCGCGACCCCGGGTCGCGTCTTCAAGGGCGTGAAGATGGCCGGCCGCATGGGTGGGGCGCGCTTCACCGTGCAGAACCTGACCGTCCAGGCGGTCGAGCTGGAGCAGGGCCTGATCCTCATCAAGGGTGCGGTCCCCGGTCCGAAGGGCAGCCTCGTGCTGCTGCGGAGCGCCGCCAAGGTCGCGGTGAAGGCGCAGAAAGGTGGGATCACCAAGTGACCACCGTTGACATCAAGACGGCTGACGGCGCCACCAACGGCACCGTCGAGCTGCCGGACGACATCTTCGACGCGCAGGCCAGCATCCCGCTGCTGCATCAGGTCGTCGTCGCGCAGCTCGCCGCGGCCCGCCAGGGCACGCACAAGGTCAAGACCCGCGGGGAGGTGTCCGGCGGCGGCAAGAAGCCCTACAAGCAGAAGGGCACCGGCCGTGCCCGTCAGGGCTCGATCCGCGCGCCGCAGTTCACCGGCGGTGGCGTCACGCACGGCCCCGTGCCGCGTGACTACACCCAGCGGGTGAACAAGAAGATGAAGGCCGCCGCCCTGCGTGGCGCGCTCTCCGACCGGGCCCGCGAGGGTCGCATCCACGTCGTGGAGAACTTCATCAACGGCGACACCCCGAAGACCAAGGACGCCCTGAAGGTGCTGCGCGGCATCACCGACGCGCGCCGGGTCCTCGTGGTCCTCCCGCGCGACGACGAGGCCAACTGGCTGAGCCTGCGCAACGAGCAGTCGGTGCACCTCCTGGTCGCCGACCAGCTCAACACGCACGACGTGCTCCTCGCCGACCAGGTCATCTTCACGACCGCGGCGTTGGACGAGTTCCTCGGCGTGCCGGCCGCCGGCGCTGCCGACGCCGCCGAGACCACCGAGGAGGCCTGATCATGGCGACGATCGCCGATCCACGCGACGTGATCATCCAGCCGGTGGTCTCTGAGAAGAGCTACAGCGAGCTCAACCGCAACTGGTACACGTTCCTGGTGCACCCGGACGCGAACAAGACCGAGATCAAGATCGCGATTCAGCAGATCTTCAACGTCCGCGTCCTGTCGGTCAACACCATCAACCGCGAAGGCAAGCGCAAGCGGACCCGCACTGGCTGGGGCAAGCGCAAGGACACGAAGCGGGCGATGGTCAAGCTCGCCGACGGTGACCGGATCGAAGCCTTCGGCGGACCGGTCAGCTGAGGGGTATAGACGATGGCTATCCGTAAATACAAGCCGACGACCCCGGGTCGTCGTGGTTCGAGCGTCGCCGACTTCGCCGAGATCACCCGATCGACGCCCGAGAAGTCGCTCCTCGTTCCGCTGCCCAGCAAGGGCGGACGCAACGTCCACGGCCGCGTCACCGCGCGCCACCAGGGCGGCGGCCACAAGCGTCAGTACCGGCTGATCGACTTCCGGCGGGCGGACAAGGACGGCATCCCCGCCAAGGTCGCGCACATCGAGTACGACCCCAACCGCACCGCGCGCATCGCGCTGCTGCACTACGCCGACGGCGAGAAGCGGTACATCATCGCGCCGAAGGACCTGAAGCAGGGCGACCGCGTCGAGGCCGGGGCCGGCGCCGACATCAAGCCGGGCAACAACCTCCCGCTGCGCAACATCCCGGTCGGCACCACCGTGCACGCGGTGGAGCTGCGCCCGGGTGGCGGCGCGAAGCTGGCCCGCTCGGCCGGCGTGGGCATCCAGCTGCTGGGCCGTGAGGGCCAGTACGCGACGCTGCGCATGCCGTCCGGCGAGATCCGGCGCGTCGAGGTCACCTGCCGGGCGACCGTCGGCGAGATCGGCAACGCCGACCAGTCGAACATCAACTGGGGCAAGGCCGGCCGCATGCGCTGGAAGGGCAAGCGCCCGACCGTCCGTGGTGTCGCCATGAACCCCATCGACCACCCGCACGGTGGTGGTGAGGGTAAGACCTCGGGTGGTCGCCACCCGGTCAACCCGAAGGGCAAGCCGGAGGGCCGCACGCGGCGCAAGGGCCAGCCGAGCGACCGACTCATCGTCCGTAGGCGTTACGCCACCCGGAAGCGCGGCTAAGGAGCCTGAGCAATGCCTCGCAGCCTCAAGAAGGGCCCGTTCGTCGACGACCACCTCATCAAGAAGGTGGAAGTCCAGAACGCCAAGAACTCCAAGAACGTCATCAAGACCTGGTCGCGCCGGTCGACGATCATCCCCGACATGCTCGGGCACACGATCGCCGTCCACGACGGGCGTAAGCACGTTCCCGTCTTCGTGACGGAGGCGATGGTCGGGCACAAGCTCGGCGAGTTCGCGCTGACCCGCACGTTCAAGGGTCACGAGAAGGACGACCGGAAGAGCCGCCGCCGTTAAGGCAGCCAACTAAAGGGGATTTCCCAATGCCAACGAAAGCAGCGGCGGCGCTGCCCGGTGCCCGGGCGATCGCGCGCCATGTGCGCGTGTCGCCCATGAAGGCCCGCCGGGTGGTGAACCTCGTCCGCGGCCTGCCCGCGCGCGACGCACTGACGGTGCTGCAGTTCGCCCCGCAGTCGGCGAGCGAGCCGGTCTACAAGGTGCTGGCGAGCGCCATCGCCAACGCAGAGAACAACGAGCGGCTCGACCCGGACTCGCTCCTGGTCGCCGAGGCGTACGTCGACGAGGGCCCGACGCTCAAGCGGTTCCGTCCGCGGGCGCAGGGTCGCGCGTACCGGATCCGCAAGCGGACCAGCCACATCACCATCGTGGTCGAGAGCGTCCCCGCCGCCCAGGCCCGCGCGGCCAAGGCCGGCGTGGCGAAGGCGACCAAGGCGGCGAAGGCCGTGACGCCGGAGACCGACGAGGTCGAGGCGCCCGCGGCGAAGAAGGCCGCTCCGGCGAAGAAGGCCACGAAGGCGACGCCGAAGGCTGACGCCGAGGAAGGGACCGAGTAATGGGTCAGAAGGTTCACCCGCACGGGTTCCGGCTCGGCATCAGCACCGACTGGAAGTCCCGCTGGTACGCCGACAAGCTCTACAAGGACTACATCGCCGAGGACGTCAAGATCCGTCGGATGATGTCCAAGGGCCTTGAGCGCGCCGGCATCGCCAAGGTCGACATCGAGCGCACCCGCGACCGGGTCCGCGTGGACATCCACACGGCCCGCCCGGGCATCGTCATCGGCCGTAAGGGCGCCGAGGCCGACCGCATCCGCAACGAGCTCGAGAAGCTCACCGGCAAGCAGGTGCAGCTCAACATCCTCGAGGTGAAGAGCCCCGAGTCGGACGCGCAGCTCGTCGCGCAGGGCGTGGCCGAGCAGCTGTCCAGCCGGGTCAGCTTCCGCCGTGCGATGCGCAAGGCGATGCAGTCCGCGATGAAGAACACGCTCGTCAAGGGCATCCGGGTGCAGGTCTCCGGCCGCCTCGGCGGCGCCGAGATGAGCCGCACGGAGTTCTACCGTGAGGGTCGTGTTCCGCTGCACTCGCTGCGGGCCAACATCGAGTACGGCTTCTTCGAGGCCCGTACCACCTTCGGCCGCATCGGCGTGAAGGTCTGGATCTACAAGGGCGACGCCGTCCCGGGTCGCGAGGCGCCGGCCGAGGCCGCCGCTCCGCGCGGTGGCCGTCGCGAGCGCACCGACCGGCCCGAGCGGCCGCGTCGCGGGCGCTCCGGCTCCTCCGGCACGACCGCCGGTGGCACCGAGGCCGGCCGGGCCGCCGCTGCGGCGCAGGCCGCCGAGGTGACGCCCGACGCGGCCCCGGCGGAGTCCGCTCCGGCAGAGACGCCTCAGGAGGGCTGACGAATGCTGATCCCTCGTAAGCCCCCGAAGGGCTTCCGCAAGCCGCACCACCCGGACCGTCACGGCCCGGCCAAGGGCGGCACCCGCGTGGTCTTCGGTGAGTTCGGTATCCAGGCCCTCGAGCCCGCGTACATCACGAACCGCCAGATCGAGGCGGCCCGTATCGCCATGACCCGGCACATCCGTCGTGGCGGCAAGGTCTGGATCACGATCTTCCCGGACCGCTCCATCACCAAGAAGCCGGCCGAGACCCGCATGGGTTCCGGCAAGGGCTCCCCCGAGTGGTGGGTGGCCAACATCAAGCCGGGCCGGATCCTGTTCGAGATGTCGTTCCCGAACGAGCAGATCGCCCGCGAGGCAATGCGCCGCGCGATCCACAAGCTTCCGCTGAAGTGCCGGATCGTCACGCGTGAAGGGGCTGATGTCTGATGGCCGCCGGAATCAAGGCGACCGAGCTGCGCGAGCTCTCCGACGAGAGTCTGGTCGAGAAGCTCCGGGAAGCGAAGGCGGAGCTGTTCAACCTCCGCGTCCAGTCGGCCACCGGCCAGCTGGACAACCACGGGCGGTTGCAGATCATCCGCAAGGACATCGCCCGGATCTACACGATCATGCGCGAGCGTGAGCTGGGTCTCTCAGCCGCGCCCGACGCTGTGGCTGAGGTGGCATGAGCATGAGCGAGCAGACGACCGAGAGCACCGAGGTGCGCGGCCGCCGCAAGGTCCGCGAGGGCCTCGTGGTCAGCGACAAGATGAACAAGACCGTCGTCGTGGCGGTCGAGGACCAGGTCAAGCACCCGCTGTACGGCAAGGTCATGCGCCGCACCAACAAGCTCAAGGCGCACGACGAGCAGAACGCGTGTGGTATCGGCGACCGGGTGCTGCTCATGGAGACCCGGCCGCTGTCCGCCACCAAGCGCTGGCGGGTCGTGGAGATCCTCGAAAAGGCCAAGTAAGGCCGTCGTTCCGCCAAGCTCGGCACCGGCCCTCGAAGCGCCGGTGCCGAGAACTGGCAGACATTAGGAGACAAGCGTGATTCAGCAGGAGTCGCGGCTGCGCGTCGCCGACAACACGGGTGCCCGGGAGATCCTGTGCATCCGTGTGCTCGGTGGCTCGGGTCGCCGCTATGCAGGCATCGGCGACATCATCGTGGCCACCGTGAAGGACGCCATCCCGGGCGCCGGCGTGAAGAAGGGTGACGTGGTCAAGGCCGTCGTCGTCCGGACCACCAAGGAACGGCGCCGGCCGGACGGGTCCTACATCCGGTTCGACGAGAACGCCGCCGTGATCATCAAGGACGGCGGTGACCCCCGTGGTACCCGCATCTTCGGCCCGGTCGGGCGTGAGCTCCGGGACAAGCGTTTCATGAAGATCATCTCGCTCGCGCCGGAGGTGTTGTAACCATGAAGGTCAAAAAGGGCGACACCGTCCTGGTCATCGCGGGCAAGGACAAGGGCACCCGGGGCAAGGTCCTCACCGCCCTCCCGCGCGAGGACAAGGTCATCGTCGAGGGCGTGAACCGCGTCAAGAAGCACACCCGGATCCGCACCACCCAGCGTGGTTCGAAGACCGGTGGCATCGTGACCCAGGAAGCCGCCATCCACGTGTCCAACGTGATGGTGATCGACTCGGACAACAAGCCGACCCGCGTCGGTGCCCGCATCGACGAGGACGGCGTCAAGACCCGCACGTCGCGTCGCTCCGGTAAGGATCTGTGATGACGACGGTCGACAAGGTGAACCCGCGCCTCAAGCAGCGCTACCGCGACGAGATCGCCGGCAAGCTGCAGGAGCAGTTCAAGTACGCCAACGTGATGCAGATCCCGGGCGTCGTCAAGGTCGTCGTCAACATGGGTGTCGGCGAGGCGGCCCGCGACTCGAAGCTGATCGACGGCGCGGTCCGCGACCTGGCCACGATCACCGGCCAGAAGCCGCAGATCCGTCGCGCCACCAAGTCCATCGCGCAGTTCAAGCTGCGTGAGGGCATGCCGATCGGCGCGAAGGTCACTCTCCGCAACGACCGGATGTGGGAGTTCCTCGACCGGCTGCTGTCGATCGCACTGCCGCGTATCCGCGACTTCCGCGGTCTCGACGGGCGCAAGCTCGACGGCAACGGCAACTACACCTTCGGTCTCACCGAGCAGTCGGTGTTCCACGAGATCGACCAGGACCGCATCGACCGGCCGCGAGGGATGGACATCACCGTGGTCACCACCGCTCGCACGGACGAGGAAGGTCGCGCGCTGCTCAAGCTGCTCGGCTTCCCCTTCCGTGAGAACTAGGGAGAACTGACCAATGGCGAAGAAGGCCCTCATCCTCAAGGCCGCCGCGAAGCCCAAGTTCGCGGTCCGCGCTTACACCCGCTGCCAGCGCTGCGGCCGGCCCAAGGCCGTGTACCGGAAGTTCGGGCTGTGCCGCGTGTGCATCCGTGAGATGGCGCACCGCGGCGAGCTGCCCGGCGTCTCCAAGGCCTCCTGGTAAACCTCCTTCGCCGTAGGCCCGCCCACAGCGGCGAGGAACCGCGGCGAGAAAGGCTGACAAAGCAATGACCATGACCGACCCGATCGCAGACATGCTGACGCGTCTGCGCAACGCCAACCAGGCGTACCACGACCGGGTGTCGATGCCCTACTCGAAGATCAAGGCGAACATCGCCGAGGTTCTCAAGTCCGAGGGCTACGTGTCCTCGTGGCAGGTTCAGGAGCCGGAAGAGGGCAAGGTCGGCAAGACGCTGATCGTTGAACTCAAGTACGGCCAGAGCCGTGAGCGCAGCCTCGCCGGCATCCGCCGCGTCTCGAAGCCCGGTCTCCGGGTGTACGCGAAGTCGGTGGAGATGCCGCGCGTGCTCGGTGGCCTCGGTGTGGCCATCATCTCGACGTCCCAAGGGCTGCTCACCGACCGGCAGGCCCGCAAGCGAGGGGTGGGCGGGGAAGTCCTCGCCTACGTCTGGTAAGGGAGAGCCTTCAATGTCTCGAATCGGACGTAAGCCCATCGCGGTGCCCGCCGGCGTTGACCTGCGGGTCGACGGTCAGGTCGTCACCGTCAAGGGACCCAAGGGCGAGCTGAACCACACGATCGCCGAGCCCATCACGCTGGAGAAGGCCGAGGACGGCTCCTTCAGCGTCGTGCGCCCCAATGACGAGCGCAAGGCCAAGGAGCTGCACGGCCTGACCCGCACGCTCATCGCGAACATGGTCATCGGCGTGACCGAGGGCTACCGCAAGAGCCTCGAGATCGCCGGCACCGGTTACCGCGTCACCGCGAAAGGCGCCGACCTGGAGTTCGCGCTCGGGTTCTCCCACCCCGTGCTCGTGACGCCCCCCGCGGGCATCACGTTCACCGTCGAGCGGCCGACGCTGTTCCACATCGCCGGCATCGACAAGCAGCAGGTGGGCGAGGTCGCCGCCAACATCCGCAAGATCCGCCCGCCGGAGCCGTACAAGGGCAAGGGCGTGAAGTACCAGGGCGAGGTCATCCGCCGTAAGGCTGGAAAGGCAGGCAAGAAGTGAGCGCCACGCTGCTCAAGCGCCGCAACGCAGGCGGCACCGCCGCGGCGCGCCGAGTCGGGCGCGCACGCCGGCACTTCCGCATCCGCAAGCACGTCAGTGGCACCGCCGAGCGTCCGCGCCTGGTCGTCACCCGCACGCTGCGGAACATCACGGCGCAGATCGTCGACGACCTCAAGGGCCACACGCTGGCCTCGGCGTCGACGCTCGACGCGAGCATCCGCGGCACCGACGGCGACAAGAAGGCGCTGGCCACCAAGGTCGGCACCCTCCTCGCCGAGCGGGCGAAGGCCGCGGGTGTCGGCAAGGTCGTCTTCGACCGTGGCGGAAACCGTTACGCCGGCCGCATCGCGGCCCTGGCTGACGCCGCCCGCGAAGCCGGACTCGAATTCTAGGAAAGGGAACGTTCATGCCTGGTCCTCAGCGCAGGGGCGGCGGGTCCGGTGGGAACACCGAAGGTGGCGGCCGTCGCGAGAATCGTCGCGAAGGAGGCGGCCGCGGCAACGCGCCCGCCGAGAAGACCCCGCACCTCGAGCGGGTCGTCGCGATCAACCGTGTCGCCAAGGTCGTGAAGGGTGGTCGTCGCTTCAGCTTCACCGCCCTCGTCATCGTCGGTGACGGCGACGGCACCGTCGGCGTCGGATACGGAAAGGCCAAGGAGGTGCCCGCGGCCATCGCCAAGGGCGTCGAGGAGGCCAAGAAGCACTTCTTCAAGGTGCCGCGGATCGCGGCCTCGATCCCGCACCCGGTGATCGGCGAGGACGCCGCGGGCGTCGTGCTGCTCAAGCCGGCCTCCGCCGGTACCGGCGTCATCGCCGGTGGCCCGGTGCGTGCCGTCCTGGAGTGCGCGGGCATCCACGACGTGCTCTCCAAGAGCCTCGGCTCCTCGAACGCGATCAACATCGTCCACGCGACGGTGGCGGCGCTGAAGAAGCTCGAGGCGCCGGAGGCCGTGGCCGCCCGTCGCGGTCTGCCGGTCGAGGACGTCGCTCCGGCGGCCATGCTGGCCCAGCGGGCCGGGGTCGGTGCATGACCATGGCGCGCCTGAAGGTCACCCAGATCCGGTCCGAGATCGGCACCAAGCAGAACCAGCGGGACACGCTGCGTTCGCTCGGCCTGAAGCGGATCCGCGACGTCGTCGTCAAGGAAGACCGTCCGGAGATCCGCGGCATGATCCACACCGTGACGCACCTGGTCACCGTGGAAGAGGTGGAGTAATCCGATGACGATCAAACTGCACCACCTGCGGCCCGCCCCGGGCGCCAAGACCGCGAAGACCCGTGTCGGTCGCGGTGAGGGCTCCAAGGGTAAGACCGCCGGTCGTGGCACCAAGGGCTCCAAGGCCCGCAAGAACATCTCAGCGGCGTTCGAGGGTGGGCAGATGCCCCTCCACATGCGCCTGCCGAAGCTCAAGGGCTTCAAGAACCGCAACCGCATCGAGTTCCAGGTCGTCAACCTGGCCCGGCTCGCGGAGCTGTTCCCGAAGGGCGGCACCATCGGGGTCGACGAGCTCGTCGACGCCGGCGCCGTCCGTAAGGGCGAGCTGGTCAAGGTCCTCGGCGACGGGGAGCTCGGCGGCGTGAAGCTGCAGGTCAGTGCGCACAAGTTCAGTGCGACGGCCAAGGAGAAGCTGGAAGCAGCGGGCGGCTCCGCCACGCTGCTCGGCGGCTCCGCAGCGGAGTAGAGAACGCGCTACCGTGGCGTCCACCGGAGCATCTTTGGTGGGCGCCACGCGGTGCCTCAAGGACAGTCGGAGCACCACCCGAAGGACCACCTGAAAAGCTGAGGGATCGCCGGGGCGTGATGTGCTGCGGGCATCCTGTTAGAGTCCGTTGCGCAGTAACACGCTCTGCTCAGCCGTTCAGTCGCACCACCCGCACCAAACGCACCACCAGGACCCCACCTCGTCGGCCGCCCGGCCGCCTTGCGCAGGAGGAAGAACGTTGCTCTCCGCCTTTGCCAGCGCGTTTCGCACGCCTGACCTGCGCAACAAAATCCTGTTCACATTGCTGATGATCGCGCTCTACCGGGTGGGTGCCACGCTCCCCAGCCCCGGTGTGTCGTTCGGCAATGTGCAGAAGTGCCTCGACATCGTCGAGAGCGGTGACAGCAGCAACGTCGCGACGCTGCTCAACCTGTTCTCCGGTGGCGCGCTGCTGCAACTTTCAGTCTTCGCGCTCGGCATCATGCCGTACATCACCGCGAGCATCATCCTGCAGCTGCTGACGGTCGTGATCCCGCGCCTGGAGCAGCTGCGCAAGGAAGGCCAGTCCGGCCAGGCGAAGATCACCCAGTACACGCGCTACCTCACCCTCGGGCTCGGCGTGCTGCAGGCCTCGGCGATCGTCGCCCTGGCGCGGTCCGGCCAGCTCTTCAACGGCGCGTGCGACCAGACGCAGTTCCCGGTCATCCCGGACACCGGCAAGATCCCGCTGTGGCTGACGCTCACCGTGCTGGTCATCACGATGACCGCCGGCACCGGCATGGTCATGTGGTTCGGCGAGCTGGTCACGGACCGCGGCGTCGGCAACGGCATGTCCGTCCTGATCTTCACCTCGATCGCCGCCCGGCTCCCCAACGAGGGCCTCTCGATCTTCCAGGACGACAAGACCACGTTCTTCGTCATCGTGGGCCTCGCGGTCGTCGTCATCGCCTTCGTGGTCTTCCTGGAGCAGGCCCAGCGTCGCATCCCGGTGCAATACGCGAAGCGCATGATCGGCCGCCGCATGTACGGCGGGACGTCGACCTACATCCCGCTGAAGGTCAACCAGGCGGGTGTCATCCCGGTCATCTTCGCCTCGTCGCTGCTCTACCTGCCTGACCTGATCACCAGGTTCGCCGGGTCGGACACGACCAACAAGACCGTCCTGTGGATCCAGCGCAACATCGTCGCCCAGGACAAGCCGGCGCACATCATCCTCTACTTCATGTTGATCATCTTCTTCACGTACTTCTACGTGTCGATCACGTTCAACCCCACTGAGGTCGCGGACAACATGCGCAAGTACGGCGGGTTCGTCCCCGGTATCCGGCCGGGCAAGCCGACCGCCGAGTATCTTGACTTCATCCTCAGCCGCATCACCCTCCCCGGCGCGCTCTACCTGGGCATCATCTCGATCCTGCCCAACCTGCTCATCGGGGTCGTCGGTGGCGGACAGGCTCTGCAGAACTTCCCGTTCGGCGGCACCGCAGTGCTCATTATTGTTGGTGTGGGCCTCGAAACGGTGAAGCAGATCGAGAGCCAGCTCATGCAGCGCAACTACGAAGGGTTCCTCCGGTAGTGAGGCTGGTGCTGGTAGGTCCCCCCGGGGCGGGCAAGGGGACCCAGGCCGAGTTCATCGCCGCGCACCTCGCCGTGCCCAAAATCTCCACGGGAGACATCTTCCGGGCCAACGTCGGGCAGGGCACCCCGCTCGGCGTCGAGGCGAAGCGCTACATGGACGCCGGCCAGCTCGTCCCCGACGAGGTCACCATCAACATGGTGTCCGACCGCCTGTCGGAGGGCGACGCGGCCGACGGCTTCCTCCTCGACGGCTTCCCGCGCACCGTCCCGCAGGCCAACGCCCTCGACAAGCTCCTCGCCGACCTCGGCACCGGGCTCGACATCGTGCTCGAGCTCGTCGTGGAGAACGAAGAGGTCATCCGGCGGCTCTCCGGCCGCCGGACCTGCCGCGGCTGCGGCAAGATCTGGCACGTCGAGTTCGACGCGCCGACCCACGAGGGCGTGTGCGACCGCTGCGGCGGCGAGCTCTTCCAGCGCGACGACGACAAGGCCGAGACGATCGCCGAGCGGCTGAAGGTCTACGCCCGGGACACCTCGCCCCTCGTCGACTACTACGGCGCGCAGGGCAAGCTGGTGGGCATCGACGCCACCGGACCGGTCGAGGACATCACGGTCCGCGCGATCGACGCCCTGCGCTCCTACGGCGGCTGACCGTGGCGCACCAGGTCGAGATCGAGCTCAAGACCCCTGAGCAGATCGGCCACATGCGCCGCGCGGGCCTGGTCGTCGCCGACGCCCTGGCCCGCATGCGGGCCGCGGTCCAGCCCGGCGTCAGCACCGCCGACCTGGACGCGATCGCGGAGGAGACGATCCGGGCCGCCGGCGCCATCCCGTCCTTCAAGGGCTACCACGGCTACCCGGCCTCGATCTGCTCCTCGGTCAACGACCAGGTCGTCCACGCCATCCCCAGCGCCCGCCAGGTGCTGCGCGCCGGCGACCTGATCTCGATCGACTGCGGCGCCGAGCTGGACGGCTGGCACGGCGACGCGGCGATCACGGTCGGCGTCGGCGAGATCAGCAACGACCTGCGCCGCCTGGTCACCGTCGCCGAGGACGCGATGTGGGCCGGCATCGCCGCCGCCGCCCGCGGCGTCCGCTCCGGCAAGGGCCGCCTCACCGACATCTCCTTCGCGATCCAGTCCGCCGTCCGCAAGGCCGGCCGCTACGGCATCGTCGACGGCTACGGCGGCCACGGCATCGGCAGCGCCATGCACCAGGACCCGTTCGTGGAGAACTCCGGCCGCCCGGGCAAGGGCCCCGCGCTGCGCCCCGGCATGGCCCTCGCCATCGAGCCGATGATCACGAAGGGCAAGCCGAAGGTCGCCGAGCTCGACGACGGCTGGACCGTGGTGACGGTCGACGGCTCCGTCGCCGCCCACGTCGAGCACACGATGGCGATCTGCGACGACGGCGTCTGGGTCCTCACCGCCCCCGACGGCGGCAGGTCCCGCCTCGGCGAGCTCGTCACCGCCCGCCAGCAGGTCAACGCCTAGCTCATCGCGCCGGGCCCACCGCCGGCGTCAGCGCGACACACAGCCGTTTTCTCCCCGCCGGGCTCTTCCATGGTCCGGTAGACCTTGTGCGGCCATGACTGCGCGAAGTGTTCCGGATCGCGGAACGGGGCGGACGGGAAGGGTGAGCGGCAGTCGTACCGTGGCGGGCCAGGGTGGAAGAACGGCGTGCGCGGATGGGATGCTTCTTGCGGGGAACGCGACTCGGGGAGGGTGGCAAATGGCGGTGGACCGGCGGGAGCACCTGCGCGCGGCCGACGTCGACCGGCAGTTCGTGGCGGAGCGGCTCAAGGCCGCGGTCGACGAGGGCCGGCTGTCACTCGGCGAGTACGACGAGCGGCTGAAGGACACCTACGCCGCGCGGACCTATGGCGACCTCGACGTGATCCTCAGCGACCTGCCCGGCTTCCGCCCCGTGGACAGCGGCGCGGTGGCACCCGCGAGCGGGTATGCGTCGGCGCCCGCGCCGGCCGAGCCCGAGGCCAGGGCGCAGTTCAGGCGGCAGCCGCACTGGCTGCTCGGGATCTGGAGCGGCTGGCTGATCGCGGTCACCGTCAACGTCGTGATCTGGGCGCTGGTCAGCATCTCCAGGGGCGACGCGGCGTACTTCTGGCCGATGTGGGTCGCCGGGCCGCTCGGTGCGGTGCTGCTCGCGACGTCGGTGAGCACCTATCTCGCAGGCGGGCCGGATGCCGCGCGGGAGCTGAAGCGGGAGCGCAGGCGGCAGCGGCGCGGGGGTTGAGACCCCGATTTGGTGCATCGCGCTTGCCGCGCGTAGACTCGTCCATTGGCGCAAAGCGTCCACTCAGGCATGCCCCCACGCGCTTCTAGTGGCAGGCCTGAGCCGCGGCTGGCGCGGGTCCTCCAACAGGGCCCGTGAAAAGGATGCAAGCGTCGACACCCAACCCGATCGTCAGGTAGCGGAGGACATGCCGAAGAAAGACGGGGCCATCGAGATCGAGGGCCGAGTGATCGAGCCACTCCCGAACGCGATGTTCCGGGTGGAGCTCGCCAATGGCCACAAGGTCTTGGCGCACATCAGCGGGAAGATGCGGCAGCACTACATCCGCATCCTGCCCGAGGACCGAGTGGTCGTCGAGCTGTCGCCTTATGACCTGACTCGCGGGCGCATCGTCTACCGCTACAAGTAAATCGGTGTCGGTTCCCAGGAAACGGTCGGGACTGTCGCTCCCATGTAGGGGTGCGCAGCGAGAGTTAGGCAAACCGTGAAGGTCAAGCCGAGCGTCAAGCGGATCTGCAACAACTGCCGGATCATCCGGCGGCATGGCCGGGTCATGGTCATCTGCAGCACTGACCCGCGCCACAAGCAGCGCCAGGGCTGAGTCCCGGCGTCGCCAGATCCACTGCACCACCATGTTTTAGCCCGTTCCAGCCCCGGGCCACCGCGCGCGACGCGTGCGGAGCGCGTGGGCTGCACCCCCGGTCGGAGGCCGGGGCCCGTCTGTGGGCAGACGGGAGTGGAGCGGGCTCAGACCTCCGCACACGCAAGGAGCACGCCCACCTATGGCACGTCTCGTTGGTGTCGATCTCCCGCGCGAGAAGCGCACCGAGATCGCACTCACCTACATCTATGGCATCGGGCGCACCCGATCCATCGAGCTGCTCGCCGCCACCGGTATCGACGGCAACAAGCGGGCTCGTGACCTCACCGATGAAGAGATCGTGCAGCTGCGCGACTACATCGAGCAGAACTTCAAGGTCGAGGGCGACCTGCGCCGCGAGGTCGCCGCGGACATCCGCCGCAAGGTCGAGATCGGCTGCTACCAGGGCATCCGGCACCGCAAGGGCCTGCCCGTGCGCGGTCAGCGCACCCGGACCAACGCCCGCACCCGCAAGGGTCCGAAGCGCACGGTCGCCGGCAAGAAGAAGCCGGGCAAGAAGTAGTAGCTGGTCGGTAGAGAAAACAATCTAGGAGCGCATAGAGAATGCCGCCGAAGGCTCGCGCCGGCGCGACCGCTGTCAAGAAGGTCCGGCGCAAGGAACGCAAGAACGTCGCCCACGGGCAGGCGCACATCAAGAGCACCTTCAACAACACCATCGTGTCGATCACCGACCCGACCGGTGCTGTCATCTCCTGGGCCTCCGCCGGCCAGGTGGGCTTCAAGGGCTCGCGCAAGTCGACCCCGTTCGCCGCGCAGCTGGCCGCCGAGGCCGCCGCTCGCCGCGCGATGGAGCACGGCATGCGCAAGGTCGACGTGTTCGTCAAGGGCCCCGGCTCCGGCCGGGAGACCGCGATCCGCTCCCTTCAGGCCGTGGGCCTCGAGGTCGGGCAGATCAGTGACGTCACGCCGCAGCCGCACAACGGTTGCCGTCCGCCGAAGCGCAGGAGGGTCTGACGATGGCTCGTTACACCGGGGCTGACTGCCGCCGCTGCCGTCGCGAGAAGATGAAGCTGTTCCTCAAGGGCAGCAAGTGCGACGGGCCGAAGTGCCCGTTCGAGTCGCGCCCCTTCCCGCCCGGCCAGCACGGCCGCGGTCGCCCGAAGGAGACCGAGTACCTGCTCCAGCTGCGCGAGAAGCAGAAGGCCCGCCGCATCTACGGCGTCCTCGAGCGGCAGTTCGCCGGCTACTTCGACGAGGCCGTGGCCAAGCCCGGCAAGACCGGTGAGGAGCTGCTCAAGATCCTCGAGTCGCGCCTCGACAACGTGGTCTACCGCGCCGGCCTCGCCACCTCGCGTGACGCGGCCCGCCAGCTGGTGAGCCACGGCCACATCCAGGTCAACGGCAAGAAGGTCGACATCCCGTCGTACCGGCTGCGCGAGCACGACATCGTGCAGGTGCGGCAGAAGTCGCGGGAGCTCACCCCGTTCCAGATCGCGCAGGGCCTCGCGGGCAGCAAGACCGTCCCGGCGTGGCTCGAGTTCATCCCCAGCGAGCTCAAGGTCCTGGTGCACAGCCTGCCCGCGCGGCAGGTCATCGACACCCAGGTCCAGGAGCAGCTGATCGTCGAGCTCTACAGCAAGTAGTTGTCTTGTGGGGGCGGGGCGATCACGCTCCGCCCTCTCGGAGCGCGTCAAATAGCGGGCGCGCAACGAACTGGAGGAACCGCAAGTGCTCATCTCCCAGCGTCCGAGCCTCGCCGAAGAGTCGATCAGCGAGACCCGGTCAAAGTTCACCATCGAGCCGCTCGAGCCCGGCTTCGGCTACACCCTCGGCAACTCGCTGCGTCGCACCCTGCTCAGCTCCATCCCGGGTGCCGCGGTGACCAGCATCAAGATCGACGGTGTGCTCCACGAGTTCACCACGATCCCCGGTGTCAAAGAGGACGTCGTCGAGCTCGTCATGAACGTCAAGGAGCTGTGCGTCAGCTCCGAGCACGACGAGCCGGTCTCGATGTACCTGCGCAAGCAGGGCCCCGGCGACGTCACGGCGGGCGACATCCAGCCCCCGGCCGGCGTCTCCGTGCACAACCCCGACCTGAAGCTGGCCACGCTCAACGGCAAGGGCCGGCTCGACATGGAGCTGACCGTCGAGCGGGGTCGCGGCTACGTGACCGCGAACCAGAACAAGCAGCAGGGCCAGGAGATCGGTCGGATCCCGATCGACTCCATCTACTCCCCGGTGCTGAAGGTCACGTACCGCGTCGAAGCCACCCGCGTCGAGCAGCGCACCGACTTCGACCGGCTCATCATCGACGTCGAGACCAAGGCGTCGCTGACCCCCCGCACCGCGCTGGCCTCCGCCGGCTCCACCCTCGTCGAGCTCTTCGGCCTGGCCCGTGAGCTGGACGAGACCGCAGAAGGCATCGACATCGGCCCGTCGCCGCAGGACGCGCAGCTCGCTGCCGACCTGGCACTGCCGATCGAGGAGCTCGACCTCACCGTCCGCTCGTACAACTGCCTCAAGCGCGAGGGCATCAACTCCGTCGGGGAGCTGATCAGCCGCACGGAAGCAGACCTCCTCGATATAAGGAATTTCGGTCAGAAGTCGATCGACGAGGTCAAGATGAAGCTCGCCGGGATGGGTCTGGGTCTCAAGGACTCCGCCCCGACGTTCGACCCGGCACACGTCGTGGACTCGTTCGCCGATGTTTCCTACGACGACACCGACGACTACCGCGAGACCGAGCAGCTCTAACCGGCTGCTGTTTGATTGAGGAGCCCCAATGCCCACGCCCACCAAGGGTCCCCGCCTCGGCGGCAGCCCCGCGCATGAGCGGCTGATGCTGGCGAACCTCGCCACCTCACTGTTCAAGCACGGTCGCATCCAGACCACCGAGACGAAGGCCAAGCGGCTTCGCCCGCTCGCCGAGCAGCTCATCACCAAGGCCAAGCGCGGCGATCTGCACGCGCGCCGTCAAGCGCTCGCCGTGGTGCGCGACAAGGACGTGGTGTTCCAGCTGTTCGACCAGATCGCGCCGCGGTTCGCCACCCGGCCGGGTGGCTACACCCGGATCGTGAAGACCGGCCCGCGCAAGGGTGACGCCGCTCCCATGGCGATCATCGAGCTGGTCGAGGAGCTCGAGGTCGCCGCCGCGCCGGCGCCGCGCAAGGCCGCCGCCCGGAAGGCCGCCAAGGCCGACTCGATCGCGGTCCTGGCCGGCGAGGACACCGACGAGGCCCCCGCGGCCGCGTCGGCGACCGCCTCCGACGAGGCCGCCACGGCGGAGTCGACGGACGAGCCGGCCGCGGACGAGGACGAGAAGAAGGCCTGACCACAGGCCTGAAATCGACGGCCCGGCACCCCGCGCGACGGGGTGCCGGGCCGGTTCTTTTGGAGGGTGTGCGTTGATCCGTGTCCGCCTCGACGTGGCGTACGACGGGACCGACTTCTCCGGCTGGGCGGTCCAGCCGACCCGCCGCACCGTCGCCGGCGAGCTGACCACGGTCCTGACCCGCCTGTTCGGCACGGTCGAAGGGCTGACGGTCGCGGGCCGCACCGACGCCGGGGTCCACGCCACCGGCCAGGTCTGCCACGTCGACGTCCCCGACGAGCGCTGGGCGGCCCTGTCACCCACGCTGCTGCGCAAGCTCGCCGGCCTGCTCCCGCTCGACGTGCGCGTCCACGCGGCCGCGGAGGTCCCACCGGAGTTCGACGCCCGCTTCTCGGCCCTGTCGCGCCGGTACGAGTACCGCGTCACCGACGCCGTGGCGGGCGCCGAGCCGCTGCGCCGGCACGACACGGTCGCCTGGCCCCGGCCACTGGACCTCGACGCCCTGAACGCCGCCGCCGCCGGCCTGGTCGGCGAGCACGACTTCGCCGCCTTCTGCCGCCGCAAGGAACACGCCACGACGATCCGGGCGGTCAACCGCCTCGACTGGCGCCGCGACCCGGACGGCATCCTCGTGGCGACCGTCCAGGCCGACGCGTTCTGCCAGCAGATGGTCCGCAGCCTCGTCGGCGCCCAGCTCTTCGTGGGCGACGGCCGCCGCGACCCCTCGTGGCCCGCCGGGCTGCTCAGCCGGAGGGTCCGCGCCGACGAGGTGACGGTCGCGCCGGCGCACGGCCTGGCACTGGTCGAGGTCAGGTACCCCGACGACCCTTCGGAGCTCCGCCTGCGCTCGGAGCAGACCCGCCGCCGCCGCGACGCCGAGTGACCGGTGATCCGGTGACGGATCCGGCCGCCATGACGACCGGATCCGCTACCTGATCAGGACGGGGGCGGGACCGAGCCGGGGAGGGACGCGGCGGGGGTGGCCTCCGGCTGGATGATGGCCCGGTTGCCGATGATGCCGTTCTCCAGGTAGGTCTCGACGATGTCGTACGTGATCTGGTTGGGGTACGGGTCATCGGGCGCGAAGTCCTTGCCGTCGACCCTGGCGATCACGACGAACGCGATGAAGTGCCCCCGGTAGTTCCAGCCGAGCTGGGTGGGGGCGCGGACGATCGCGTCGGTGCCGGTGCCCGCGCCGACGCTCATCCCGGCGAAGCGGCCCTTCTGGCCGTCGACGATGGGTTTGACGCCCTCGAACGCGGTGGCGGCGGACTTCTCGGTGTCGAGGTTGAAGATGCCGGCGGTGATCAGGTAGTCCTCGTTGGGCGACTTCATCGTCGCCCGCACGACCTCGGAGCAGCCGGCGCCGGCGAGCAGGGTCGCCAGCTGGTCGGTGGCCGCGGTCTTGCAGTCGGGGGAGGCCTGCGTCTTCAGGATCAGGTACGGCGGCTCGTCCGGCACCGCGATGATGTTGTTCTGCGGGAAGACCTCGGCCTCGGTCAGCGGGTTGGGGTCGACCTGCCGGCTGCTGATGTCGCGCTTCTTCGGGCCGGCGTTGGCGGTCGAGCGGGCCGACTCGGGGCCGTTCTTCTCGTCCTTGAAGATGAACCAGGAGCCCAGGCCGCACGCGCCGAGCAGCACGATCACGCCGATGACGCTGAGCGCGGCGATCCAGCGGTGCGGGCGGTGCTCGACGCCGCGGGCCGGCTCGGCCGTGGTGGTGCGGCCGCCGCCGGGGCGCCGGCTGTCGGGGCGGTCCGCGGGCCGGTTGCCGGGTGGCTCCCGGAGCGCCCGCTTGGTGCCGCCGGTGGTGTACTCGCCCGTGCCGCGGGCCGCGCCGCCTGGACGCCCGCGGCGGCCGGTGCCCGACGGCTCGTCGAACGGCAGGCCGTCGTCGAGCGGGCGGCGCTGGTGGGGTGCCTCGTCGGCGCCGGGGCGGCGGCGGGTCGCGGTGCCGCTCGCCTCGAACGCGGCGCTCGCCGGTTCGTAGCCGTTGCCGGTCCGGTCGAAGCCGGGGCCGGTGGGCTCGAAGCCGCGCCGCCGGGCGGTGCCGGTGTCGTCGCGCCGCGGGGGCATGTCGTCGAACCCGCGCCCCCGCACGCCGGTGTCGTCCCGCCGGAGCCCCGACGTGTCGTCCCGCCGGAACCCGGAGGTCTCGTCTCGGCGGAGGCCGGAGGTCTCGTCTCGGCGGAGCCCGGAGGTGTCGTCGCGGTCCGCGCCGGAGGGGGCGCCGGTGTAGAAGCCGCCGCGGCGGCCGGTGCCGGTGCCTGGCTCGGTGGAGCCGGGGCCGTAGCCCGACCCGGTGGAGGGGCCGCCGACGAACCCGGGGCCGGAGCGTTGCCGGCCGACGCCGGGCTCGGGGCCTGACGGCTCGAAGCCACCGCGCTCCCGCCGGGACGTGCCGGTGTCGTCGCGCCGGAACGCGGCCGGGTCCTCGGCACCGCGGGACCGCCGGCCAGGGCCCGTCTCCGTTGCGGCGGCGGCTGGTGTACCGGTGTCGAACCCACGGCGTCCCGACGTCGTCTCGGGGCCGGCGTCGCGGGCACGCCGCCCGGCCGTCGGGCTCTGCGCTGCCCCGCCGGCGGCGCGGCGGCCGGTGCTGTCGGGGTCGTCGAACCGGCGGCGGGCGCCCGTCGGCGAGTCGGCCTCCTCCGCGGCGCGGCGGGCCCGGCGGCCACCACCCGAGCCGCTGGTCGGGCTGCCCGGGGGACCGCTGACAGGGCCGCGAGAGCCGCCTGAGCCGCTGGTGGGGCTGCTGTCGGGGCGCATCGTCGGGAAGATCGGCACGAGCGGCGGCGGCTCGGTCGAGGTCCCCGGCGGCGTGTAGTCCGCGAGGGGCTTGATGATCGGCTCGAGGGCGGGCCCGTGCGCGTACGACTCCGAAGGGCGACCCTCCGCGGCCCGCCGGCCGGCGGGCTCGTCGTCGGTGCGCGCCCGGCGCCGGCCGCCGCGCGGCTCGGTGGTCTCCACGGGCGGTGGCGGCTCGATCGCGGCGCGTGCCGGCGGTGGCACGGTGGCCGGCCTGGGGAACACCCCGCTCGGCGAGTCGCCGCGCCCGGCCCGCGGCCCGGCGGGCTCGTCGCGCACCGGCCGGAACGCTCCACCGGCCGAGTCGTCCCGCAACGGCCGGAACGACGTCGGCTCGTCGCGCGGCCCCCGGAACGACCCGCTGGGCGAGTCGTCACGGGGAGCGCGGAAGGACCCGCTGGGGGAGTCGTCGCGGGGGGAGCGGCCCGGGCCGCCGGCGGCGTCGCGCGGCGCGCGGAAGGAGCCGCTGGGCGAGTCTTCGCGAGGTGCCCGGAACGACCCGCTGGGCGAGTCTTCGCGAGGAGCGCGGAACGACCCGCTGGGGGAGTCGTCGCCCGGCGCCCGGCGCCGGCCGCCCTCCGGGGCTCGGGGCCCGGCCGGGGGCGGCACGGCAGAGGCCCGGAACACCCCGCTGGGTGAGTCGTCGCGGGGGGAGCGGCCCGGCCCGCCGGTGGCGTCGCGCGGCCCCCGGAACGACCCGCTGGGCGAGTCGTCGCGGGGCGCTCGGAAGGACCCGCTCGGCGAGTCGTCGCGCGGCGCCCGGAAGGATCCGCTGGGCGAGTCGTCACGGGGAGCGCGGAACGACCCGCTCGGCGAATCGTCCGGACGCGAACGACCACCCCGTCCTCCGCCGCGGAGATCGTCGAAGGCCGGCTCGTCGTACGACGGCGGTGGCGGCGCCGTGAACGGGTCGGGTCCGCTGCCGCGGAGACCGGCCAACCAGTTGTCGGCCTCGTCCGCCTCGTCCCGGCGGAACGAGTCGGAGCGCCGCTTCCGGCGCTGCTCGTTCCCAGAAGTCATGTCGCACAGGGTAGCCGAGACTCCTGGGAGGTGGCGTGTCGGCGATGTTTCGCACTATCCGAACGAGTGGGCCGCCAGCAGGGGCGTTCACCTCCTTGGGGACAATGCGTTGCGTCACCGGTCGAAGGAGGGGCATCGTGTCCGGCGAGCACTACTTCACCGCGGAGCCGGCGGCCGCCGAAACCCGGCACACCGTCGAGTTCACCGTCGACGACCAGGAGTTTCGCCTGGTGGCGTCGGCCGGGGTGTTCTCCGCGAACCGCCTGGACCCGGGCACCGCCGTGCTGCTGCAGCGCGCCCCGCTGCCGGACGCGGCGGAGACCGGGCCGCTGCTGGACCTCGGCTGCGGGTACGGCCCGATCGCCGCGGTCCTGTCCCGCAACGCGCCGCGGGCGACGATCTACGCCGTCGACGTCAACCAGCGGGCCCTGGAGCTCGCGCGGGAGAACGCGGGCCCGAACGTGGTCACCGCGCTGCCCGGCGACGTGCCGGACAGTGTCGGGTTCACGCAGATCTGGTCCAACCCGCCGATCCGGATCGGCAAGCCGGAGCTGCACGCGCTGCTGCTGCGCTGGCTGCCCCGGCTGGCCCCGGACGGCGTCGCGTGGCTGGTCGTGGCCAAGAACCTCGGCGCCGACTCGCTCCAGCGATGGCTGGAAGAGCAGGGGTTCAGCGCCGCCCGGCACGCCAACCACAAGGGCTTCCGGATCTTCGAAGTCAGAAAAGCGGGCGACGGACCGGCGGACGCGGCGCAGAATTCCTGACTCGTGGGATACGTGGACGTGGCAGGGGTCGGGCACACGCTCGCGGACGGTCGTGAGCTGTTCGCCGAGGTGTCGTTCAGGGTCGGTGAGGGCGCCAAGGTCGCGCTCGTCGGGCCGAACGGCGCGGGCAAGACGACGCTGCTGAAGATGGTGGCCGGTGACCTGCCGGTGCGGACCGGCGCGATCGCGCGCTCCGGCGGGCTCGGCGTGATGCGCCAGTTCATCGGCATGATCGGCGACGACCGCACCCTGTACGACCTGGCGCTGCAGCTCGCCCCGGACGGCCTCAGGCAGGCGGGGGAGCGGCTGCACGCCGCCGAGGTCGCCATGCACGCCGAGGGCACCGAGAAGGCGCAGCTGCGGTACGCGAACGCGCTCGCCGCGTGGGGTGAGGCCGGCGGGTACGACGCCGAGGTCCTCTTCGACACGGTGAGTGTCGCCGCGTTGAACAAGCCGTGGGACGAGACCCGGGACCGGCCGGTGCGGACCCTGTCCGGCGGGCAGCAGAAGCGGTTCGCCCTGGAGCTGCTGCTGCGCGGCGACGACGAGGTGCTGCTGCTCGACGAGCCCGACAACTTCCTGGACGTGCCGGGGAAGCGCTGGCTGGAGGATCGGCTGCGCGAGTCGGCGAAGTCCGTCCTGTACGTGTCGCACGACCGTGAGCTGCTCGCCAGGTCCGCGGACCGGGTCGTCGCGGTCGAGGGCGGCTCGGCGTGGGTGCATCCGGGCGGGTTCGCGTCGTGGCACGAGGCGCGGGTCGCCCGGCACGAGCGCCTCGACGAGCTGCGCCGCCGCTGGGACGAGGAGCACCAGAAGCTCAAGGACCTGGTCCTCATGTACAAGACGAAGGCCGCCTACAACGACGGGCTCGCCTCGCGGTATCAGGCGGCGCAGACGCGGCTGAAGAAGTTCGAGGAGGCGGGCCCGCCGCCGACCCCGCCGAAGGACCAGGACATCCGCATGCGGCTGTCGGGCGGGCGCACCGGCAAACGCGCCGTCATGTGCGAGCAGCTCGAGCTGGACGGCCTGACGTACCCGTTCGACCTGGAGATCTGGTACGGCGACCGGGTCGCGGTCCTCGGCGGCAACGGCACCGGCAAGTCGCACTTCCTGCGGCTGCTCGCCCGCGGCGGCACCGACCCGGACCCGACGCAGACCCCGATCGGCGTGCAGATCGCGCCGGTCGCGCACGGCGGGCAGGTGCGGCTCGGCGCGCGGGTGCGCCCTGGTCACTTCTCGCAGACGCACGACCGTCCGGAGCTGCTCGACAAGACGCTCGTGGAGATCCTGTGGCGGGGTGACGACTGGCGGACCGGGCTGCCGCGGCCGCAGGCGATGCCGGCGCTGTCACGGTACGAGCTGGCGGCGCAGGCCGACCAGCGCTTCGGCACCCTGTCCGGCGGCCAGCAGGCCAGGTTCCTGGTGCTGCTGCTGGAGCTGTCCGGGGCGACGCTGCTGCTGCTCGACGAGCCGACGGACAACCTGGACCTGGCCAGCGCCGAGGCCCTGGAGGAGGGGCTGCGCACCTTCGACGGGACGGTGATCGCCGTGACGCACGACCGCTGGTTCAGCCGGTCGTTCGACCGGTTCGTGCTGTTCCGGGCCGACGGTGAGGTCGTGGAGGTGCCGGAGCCGGTGTGGGAGGGGCGCGGCTGACGTCCTGACGGACGCGTTGTCCGTGGCGCTGCGTCACCACGTGCTCACATTGCCCGGTGAATCCCTCTGTTGTGCTCACCGTCGGCGCGTCCGACTCGTCCGGTGGCTCCGGAATACAGGCCGACCTGCGCACCCTCGCCGCGATGCGGATGCACGGGGCGTCAGTCGTGACGGCGGTGGTGTCGCGGAACACGCGCGGCACCACCGATGTGTTCCCTCAGCCGACGACCGTGGTGTCGGGGCAGCTCGGCAGCGTCCTGGAGGACCTACCGGTCGCGGCGGTCAAGACCGGCATGTTCCCCAACCCGGAGACGGCGGTCGCGGTCGCCGCCAGGGCCCGGTCGGGCGCGCTGCCGAACCTCGTCGTCGACCCGGTCCTGGAGGCGGCCGGCGGCGGGTCCAGGAGGGGCCTCGCCGCGGCGGTGGAGCGGCTCCTGCCGCACGCGATGGTCGCCACCCCCAACCGGGAGGAGGCGTCGCTGCTGGTGGGCTGGGAGGTCGTGACGCCCGCCGACATGGCGAAGGCGGCGGCGCAGCTGTCGGCGGGGGGTCCGCGGTACGTGGTGATCACCGGGGGTGACTTCGTCACCGGCGACGACGCGGTCGACATGATGTGGGCCGACGGCGCGGCGCGGCTGCTGCACAGCCCGCGGGTCGCCAGCCGCAACACCGACGGCTCCGGCGCGACGTTCGCGACGGCGGTGGCGGCGCGGCTCGCCATGGGTGACGACCCGGTCGAGGCGGTCACCTGGTCGAAGGGGTTCGTCGGCAGGGCGATCAGCGACGCCGCGGACTGGCGGATCGGCGCCGGCACCGGACCCATCGACCAGTTCGGGTGGTCGTCACTCACCCTCCGCTGACGCCGGCGAGACCGGGCATGATGACGGGATGGACGAGAAGACGTTGATCCACCAGATCTCGGCGCTTGTGGACGACGAGCACAAGCTGAGGACCCAGCTGCAGGCGGGCAAGATCTCCGAGGACGAGGAGCACGAGCGGCTCCGCGCCATCGAGGAGCAGCTCGACCAGCTGTGGGACCTGCTGCGCCGCCGCCGGGCGGCGAAGCTGCAGGGTGTCGCCCCCGACGAGGTCGAGCCGCACGCGGTCGACGAGGTCGAGCACTACCTGCAGTAGCGGGGGCGTCGCCGGCCGCCTGCCTCAGTCGATGCGGAGGCGGTAGCCGCGTTTGACGACCGTCTGCACGAACGCGGGGCCGCCGAGGGCGGCGCGCAGGCGGGCGACGGCCATCTCGACGGCGTGCTCGTCGGCGCCGCGGGGCAGCTCACGCAGCAGCGCCGCCCGGGACAGGACCCGCCCGGGCGACGCGGCGAGCGCCCGCAGCACCGCCATGGGGCCGGGGGCGAGCGGCTTCAGCGTGCCGTCGATGATCGCGGCGTGCCCACGCAGCGTGACCGCGGCGCCCGCGACGTGCAGCGTCGGGGCGCGCTTGGGCAGCTCGTCGACGAGGATGCGCACGAGCGCGCCCAGGCGGGCCCGCTGCGGCGCCGCCACCGGCACGCCGAGGCGTTGCAGCGGCGCGGCGGTGACCGGGCCCACGCATGCGGCCAGGACGTCGGTCCGCAGCGCCTCCAGGACGTCGGGGGCGTCGGGGCCGGCCACCCGCAGCAGCGAGCTGACGGCGGGCGCGGACGTGAACGTGACCGAGTCGACCAGCCGCGAGCAGATCAGGTCGACGAGCCGCCGCAGCGGCGCGGGGTCGACGGGCGGGGCCCACCGGTACACCGGGATCTCCACCACGATCGCCCCGGCGTCGCGCAACGCGGTCGTGAACTCCGGGTGCGGCTCACCGTGCAGCTGCAGCGCGATCCGCCGGCCCGCGATCCCGCCCGGGAACCCGCCGCCGAGGAGGAAGTCGAGGACCTCGTCGCAGCTCTCTGTCTCCGGGGACCAGGCCTCGAGCATGCCGGCGGCGCGGACGGCACCCTTCGCCTTCGGGCCGCGGGCGATGAGGAACGCGTCGTTGAGCCGGGCCCGTAGCGACTCGGCGAGCCCCCAGCCCTCGGCGGCTTCGAGCCAGCCGCGCAGACCGATGCCGGTCGTCGCGATCACGATCTCCGGCGCGACGTCGACGCAGGACACGGTCGCGGCCTTCAGCTCGGTGTCGTCGGCGACCGGCACGATCCGCAGCGCCGGCGCGAGCACGACCCGGGCGCCGCGGCGCTCCAGCAGGGCGCTGAGCTCGTCGCGCCGCCGGTCGGCGGTCACCGCGACCGTGAACCCGGCGAGGGGCAGGTCCTCACCCGACATCGGCTTGGCCTCCAAAACGCTGGCCGCGCTCACGTCACAGCCTCGGCCGCCGCCAGCTCGGCCGCCGCCACTTCGACGAGGCCGTCGCGGACGCGCACCGGGTAGACGGGCACCCGCACCCCGGGCTGGTCGAGGCATTCGCCGCTGCGCAGGTCGAACGCCTGCTTGTGCATCGGCGACGCGACCGTCGGCACGTCGCCGCGGCTGCCGACGATCCCGCGGGACAGCACCGCGGCGCCGCTGATCGGGTCGAGGTTGC
Source organism: Dactylosporangium sp. NPDC050588 (assembly GCF_040654975.1). Taxonomy (NCBI): domain Bacteria; kingdom Bacillati; phylum Actinomycetota; class Actinomycetes; order Micromonosporales; family Micromonosporaceae; genus Dactylosporangium; species Dactylosporangium sp. NPDC050588. Next base: position 61,210 of record NZ_JBFAJA010000001.1, read on the forward strand.
CGATCGCGTGCACGTCACCGTCGTACGTGCGGAACAGCGCCACCTGCGCCCCGTCGACCAGCGCGGCGACGCCACGCTCCGGCTCCAGGCGGGGGAAGGGGCACACGACGGTCCACTTCATGGGCGCACTCCAAGGACGACGGGGACGGGCTGGCCGCGTTCGGAAGCGAACGTGATCGTCGGGTCGGGGGTGTCCGGCGCGTTGACGAACGACACGAACCGGGCGAGCCGCTCAGGGTCGTCGATCGTCGACCGCCACTCGTCGACGTAGGAGCCGACGTGGTGCGCCATCATCGATTCGAGCTCGCCGGCGATGCCGAGGGAGTCCTCGACGATGACGGCCTTCAGGTAGTCCAGGCCGCCGTCCATCGCCTCGATCCACGCCGACGTGCGCTGCAGCCGGTCGGCGGTGCGGATGTAGAACATCAGGAACCGGTCGACGAGCCGGATCAGCTCCTCGGTGGTGAGGTCGCCCGCGATCAGGTCGGCGTGGCGGGGCCGGAAGCCGCCGTTGCCGCCGACGTACAGGTTCCAGCCGTTGTCGGTGGCGATGATGCCGAAGTCCTTGCCCTTCGCCTCCGCGCACTCCCGCGCGCAGCCGGACACGGCCGACTTCAGCTTGTGCGGCGCGCGCAGCCCGCGGTACCGCAGCTCCAGCTCGACGGCGAGCCCGACGGAGTCCTGCACGCCGTACCGGCACCAGGTCGACCCGACGCACGACTTCACGGTCCGCAGCGCCTTGCCGTAGGCGTGCCCGGACTCGAAGCCGGCGGCGACGAGCCGGTGCCAGATCGCCGGCAGCTGCTCGACGCGGGCGCCGAGCAGGTCGATGCGCTGCCCGCCGGTGATCTTCGTGTACAGGTTGAAGTCGCGGGCGACCTCGCCGATGACGATCAGCTTGTCGGGGGTGATCTCCCCGCCGGGGATCCGCGGGATCACCGAGTAGGTGCCGTTGCGCTGGATGTTGGCCAGGAAGTGGTCGTTGGTGTCCTGCAGCGCCGCCTGCTCGCCGTCCAGGACGTAGTCGTTGTGCAGCGACGCGAGGATCGAGGCAACCGTTGGCTTGCAGATGTCGCAGCCGCGCCCCGTGCCGTGTTCGGCGACGAGCTGTGAGAACGTGCGGATGCCGCGGACCCGGATGATGTCGAAGAGCTCCGCCCGCGACTGGGTGAAGTGCTCGCACAGCGCCTTGCTGGGCGCGACGCCGCCCTCGGCGAGCAGCTGCTTCAGCAGCGGCACGCACGAGCCGCAGCTGGTGCCGGCGCGGGTGCACGCCTTCAACTCCGCCACGTCGGTGCAGCCCTGCTCGTGGATCGCCGTGGTGATCTGGCCCTTGGTGACGGCGTTGCAGGAGCAGATCTGCGCGTCCTCGGACAGCGCCGCGCGGGGCGCGTCACCGGCGAGCAGCGCGAGCGGCGACGCGGGCAGCGGGCCGCCGACGCTGGCCCGCAGCGCCGGGTACGAGCCGGCGTCGCCGACGAGGATGCCGCCGAGCAGCGTCTGCGCGTCGTCGGACAGGATCAGCTTCGCGTACGTGCCGCTCGCCGGGTCGAGGTAGACGACGTCGAGCAGGTCGGTGCGCAGCGCGTCGCCGAAGCTGGCGACGTCGACGCCGAGCAGCTTCAGCTTCGTCGACGTGTCCGCGCCCGGGAACGACGCCTCGCCGCCGAGGAGCCGGTCCGCGACGACCTCCGCCATCGCGTAGCCGGGTGCGACGAGGCCGTAGCAGCGGCCGTCGATCTCGGCGCACTCGCCGATCGCGTACACCGCCGGGTCCTCGGTGCGGCAGGTCTCGTCGACGACGATCCCGCCGCGCGCCCCCGTCGGGAGGCCCATCGTGCGGGCCAGCTCGTCGCGTGGCCGGATGCCGGCCGCGACCACGACGATGTCGGCCGGGATGTGCGCCCCGTCGGACAGGGTCAGCGCGAGCGTCGCGTTGACCGTCTGGGTCTGGCGGATCGCGGTGGTCGCCGCGCCCAGGTGCACCCGGACGCCGAGGTCCTCCACGTACTTGCGCAGGACCGCGCCGCCGGCCTCGTCGACCTGCACCGGCATCAGCCGCGGCGCGAACTCGATCACGTGCGTGCGCAGGCCCAGCAGGCGCAGTGCGTTCGCCGCCTCCAGGCCGAGCAGGCCGCCGCCGATGACCGCGCCGACCTCGCGACCCTGAGCGTGCGCCCGGATCGCCTCCAGGTCGTCGAGGGTGCGGTAGACGAAGACGCCCGGCTGGTCGACGCCGGTGATCGGCGGCACGAACGCCGACGAGCCCGTCGCCAGGACCAGCGCGTCGTACTCGTACATGGCGCGCGCGGTGGTGACCTTGCGGGCGGCCCGGTCGATCGCCAGGGCCGGCTCGCCGAGGTGCAGGTCGACGCCGTCCGGCACGTCGTAGGTGAGCTCCTCGGCGGAGACGCCGTCGAAGAACGCCGACAGCCGCACCCGGTCGTACGCGGAACGGCTCTCCTCGGCGAGAACCGTGATCTCCCAGGTGTTCCCGGTGTCCCGGGCGCGGAGCGCCTCCAGGAACCTGTTCCCGACCATGCCGTGACCGACAACGACGACCTTCATGGCCAAAAGGCTGACGCCGGGCGGTTTCGCTCCAGGGTCCCAAATGTTTCGCGCCTGCTAAGAGCGCCTCACTAGAGCGTTGAGCAGGACGTTACGGCGCAGCCACAGCCTGGTGAAGGTTGTGCCAGATCGTCCCACGGTACGGTTCGACGATCTGCTCGCGGGGGTAGACAGTAACGGACCCCAATATGAGGAGGAACCAGATGCGCTCGACCGCCAAGGTCACCATCGTGGCCATGACGGCGCTGGGCGTCGGGCTCGCCGGCTGCAGCGGCGACGCCGGCACCCCCGGCGCCGGTGCCAGCGGCAAGACCTCGGCCGGTGCCTCGGCGGGGGCTCCGGGCGGCTCGGCCGGCGCCACGTCCGGCGCCCCCGGCGGCACGTCCGGGACCGGCACCGCGGCGCCGTGCCTCGTCGGCACCTGGAAGGCGACCGGGCTCGACGGCAAGCTCAGCGGGCCCGTCACCGGGACCTTCACCGGCGGCGGCGGCACCACGCTGACCGTCGACAGCGCCGGCAAGGCCCAGGTCGACTTCGGCGCCATGAAGCCGGTCACCTTCGCGTTCACCGTCTCCGGCGGCGACGTCAAGGGCAGCTTCGGCTACGGCGGCAAGGTCAACGGCACCGTCAAGACCCCGTCGGCGGCGACCGGCACGTGGGAGCCCGTCGGCACCGTCGACTTCAGCACCCTCACCGTCACCGTCGACCTGACCAGCCCCGCCGCGGTCCGGGTGGCCGACAAGGCCTCCATCGCCGACTTCGCCGGCACCGGCACCGCGGACACCGGCGGCGCCGTCGACGCCCAGCCCGTCCTGAAGAAGAGCAGCTACGACTGCTCGGGCGGCACCACCCTGAAGCTCGGCCCCCCGCAGGGCGGCCCGGACACCGGCACCTGGATCTTCACCAAGGCCTAGCAGCCGATCTCTGCCCTGAAGCTCTTCCGGGGGCGGCCGTCCGGTTCTCACAACCGGGCGGCCGCCGACGTGGGGGAAACGTTTCGGTCAGGACAAGTAGCGGTGCGCGCGACCGAAACGTGGCGTCCTTAACTTCCGCGTCATGACTCTCGCCGTGGAAACCACCGAGCCTGGCGCACAGCCCCCGGCCCCCCGCCGCGGCGGCCGCTGGATCAGCGACTGGCGGCCAGAAGACCGCACCTTCTGGGAGGACGGCGGCGCGAAGATCGCGCGGCGCAACCTCATCGTCTCCATCCTGTCGGAGCACATCGGCTTCTCCATCTGGAGCCTGTGGTCGGTCTTCGTGCTCTTCCTCGGCCCGAAGTACGGCTTCGACCCGGCCCAGAAGTTCCTGCTCACCAGCGCCCCGACGCTCGTCGGCGCGGTGCTGCGGCTGCCCTACACGTTCGCCGTCGCCACCTTCGGCGGCCGCAACTGGACGATCTTCAGCGCCCTCATGCTGCTGGTGCCGAGCATCCTGGCCGGCATCGTCCTGGAGCCCGGCGTCTCCTTCACCACCCTGCTGATCGTGGCGTCCGTCGCCGGCGTCGGCGGCGGCAACTTCGCCTCCTCGATGGCCAACATCAACGCCTTCTACCCGCAGCGGCTGAAGGGCTGGGCGCTCGGCATCAACGCCGGCGGCGGCAACATCGGCGTCCCCGCCGTCCAGCTCGTCGGCCTGCTCGTCCTCGCGACCGCCGGCGCCGGTCACCCGCGCCTCATCATCCTGATCTACCTGCCGCTCATCGTGATCGCGGCGACCCTCGCGGCGCTGTACATGGACAACCTCGCGCACGCCGCGAACGACCGGCGGGCCATGCGCGACGTCATCAAGGACCGCCACGCGTGGATCATGTCACTGCTGTACATCGGCACGTTCGGCTCGTTCATCGGCTTCGGCTTCGCGTTCGGCCAGGTGCTCCTCGTGCAGTTCAAGTCCGACTTCGACACCCCGGTGAAGGCGGCCTACCTCACGTTCCTCGGCCCGCTGCTCGGCTCGCTCATCCGCCCTGTCGGCGGCCTCCTCGCCGACCGCTTCGGCGGGGCCCGGATCACCTTCTGGAACTTCGTCGGCATGGCCCTCGGCGCCACCCTGGTGCTCACCGCGTCGCGGCAGCACTCCCTGCCGCTGTTCCTGACCGGGTTCATCGCGCTGTTCGTCTTCAGCGGCATCGGCAACGGGTCGACCTACAAGATGATCCCGGCGATCTTCCGCGCCAAGTACCCCACGGACGAGAACCAGTCCCGGCGGCTCGCCACCGCGCTCATCGGCGTCGCCGGCGCGATCGGCGCGGCCGGGGGTGTGCTGGTCAACCTCGCGTTCCGGCAGTCGTTCCTCGCGTACAAGACCGGTGACGGTGCGTACATCGCCTTCCTCGCCTTCTACGCCGTCTGCTTCGCCGTCACCTGGTTCGTCTACCTCCGCAGGTCGCCCGGCAGGCTCGAGGGGGTCTGAGGCCGTTTTGACTCGCACAACAGCGGCCCGGTATCGTGGACCGCTGTTGTGCGATGACAAGGCGTCCCCACTGTTCGGGTACGCTAGGTGGTCGTGCGCCCCTTTAGCGCCGCCATGAGAGCGCACCCCAGAACCGACGACGTGGAAGACAAGGTAGACCTGTGGGTACGTACAGCCCGAAGCCGGGTGAAATCGAGCGCGTGTGGCACGTGATCGACGCGTCGGACATCGTGCTCGGCCGCCTGGCCACGCACGCCGCCACGCTGCTGCGCGGTAAGCACAAGCCGACGTTCGCCCCGCACGTTGACACCGGCGACTTCGTCATCGTGATCAACGCCGGCAAGGTGGCGCTGACCGGCAACAAGCGGCAGACCAAGGTCGCCTACCGCCACTCGGGTTTCCCGGGTGGGCTCAAGAAGGTGGGCTACGAGGAGCTGCTGACCAAGAACCCGGAGCGGGCGATCGAGCTGGCCGTCAAGGGCATGCTCCCGCACAACCGCCTCGGCGCCCGGCAGATCCGGAAGCTGAAGGTCTACGCGGGCGCCGAGCACCCGCACGCCGCGCAGCTGCCCCAGCCGTTCGAGATCAAGCAGATCGCGCAGTGAGCGCGGACGAAGGACTGAGCGTGACCGACGAGACCGTCGAGACCATCGACACCGAGGCCGCTGAGCCGGCCGCTGCTGCTGTCGCCACCGTCGAGACCCCCGCCGTTGAGGCGACGGCCAAGGTCCCGACCCGTTCCCGCCGCGCCGGCCAGCCGATCCAGACCGTTGGCCGCCGCAAGGAGGCCATCGTCCGGGTCCGCCTGGTTCCCGGCACCGGCAAGTTCCTCCTCAACGGCCGCGAGCTGGAGAACTACTTCCCCAGCAAGGTCCACCAGCAGTCCGTCAAGGAGCCGCTGGTGATCGTCGAGAAGCTCGAGCAGTTCGACGTGTTCGCCAACCTGCGTGGCGGCGGCACCACCGGTCAGGCCGGCGGCCTGCGCCTCGCGATCGCCCGCGCGCTCGTCGAGAACGACCCCGACGACCGCCCGGCGCTGAAGAAGGCCGGCTTCCTCACCCGTGACGCCCGCGCCACCGAGCGCAAGAAGTACGGTCTGAAGAAGGCCCGTAAGGCTCCGCAGTACTCGAAGCGCTAACCAAGCTTCGCGGCCGGGTGCACCCTGGAGGTGTACCCGGCCGATTTGCGTTCGCGGCCCTTTAGGATCGACGGTTCGCGGCCTAAAGCTCAACGGAGGTATCGCAGTGGGGCGACTCTTCGGCACCGACGGCGTCCGCGGACGCGCCAACGCCGACCTGACTCCCGAGCTGGCAATGGCCGTCGCCATCGCCGCGACCCAGGCGCTGTTCGAGCGCGACCACTCCCACGCGCCCCTGGCGGTCGTGGGCCGCGACCCGCGGGCCAGCGGAGAGATGCTGGAGGCGGCCGTCGTCGCCGGCCTCACCAGCGCCGGCGCCAACGTGATCCGCGTCGGCGTCCTGCCCACCCCGGCCGTCGCCTACCTCACCGGCGTGCTGTCCGCCGACATCGGCGTGATGCTGTCCGCGTCGCACAACCCGATGCCCGACAACGGCATCAAGCTCTTCGCCGCCGGCGGTCACAAGCTCCCCGACGAGGTCGAGGACGAGATCGAGCGGCTCATGGCCGAAGGCACCAAGGTGCGCCCCACCGGCGCCGGTGTCGGCCGCGTCACCGACCTCGACGACGGCGAGGACCGCTACGTCCGGCACCTGCTGACGTCGCTGCCCGGCCCGCTCGTCGAGCTCAAGGTCGTCGTCGACTGCGCCAACGGCGCCGCCTCCTCCGCCGCCCCCGAGGCGTACCGGCGGGCCGGCGCGTCCGTCGTCGCGATCAACGCGGACCCCGACGGGCTCAACATCAACGAGAACTGCGGCTCCAACCACCTCGAGCAGCTCCGCGCCGCCGTCGTCGAGCACGGCGCCGACCTCGGCATCGCCCACGACGGCGACGCCGACCGCTGCCTCGCCGTCACCGCCGCCGGTGACGAGGTCGACGGCGACCAGATCATGGCCGTCCTCGCCCTCGCCATGCGCGACGGCGGCCACCTCAAGGACGACACGCTCGTCGCCACCGTCATGAGCAACCTCGGCCTGAAGATCGCCATGGCCGACGCCGGCATCCGGCTCCTCGAGACCCGCGTCGGCGACCGGTACGTCCTCGACGAGCTCCGCGCGAAGGGCCTCGCCCTCGGCGGCGAGCAGAGCGGGCACATCGTCATGCCCGCCTTCGCGACCACCGGCGACGGCGTGCTCACCGCCCTGCACCTCATGGGCCGCATGACCGGCACCGGCCGGACCCTCGCCGACCTCGCCTCCGTCGTCCAGCGGCTGCCGCAGGTCCTGATCAACGTGCCCGTCGGCGACCGCGCCGCGGCCGCCAAGGCCGCCCAGGTCCTCGACGCCGCGAAGCAGGTCGAGGCGGAGCTCGGCGGCGCCGGCCGGGTCCTGCTCCGCCCGTCGGGCACCGAGCAGCTCGTCCGGGTCATGGTCGAGGCGTCCACCCTGGCGATCGCCCGCGAGGCCGCCGAGCGCATCGCCGCCATCGTCCGCACGGTCTCCCCCGTTTCTCCCGTCTAGCCCCGTCTAGCCCCGGCTCCGCTCGCTTTCCGGGTCACGCGCGGTGGCGGCGGGTCGTCTCGTACCGACGCCGCCATGGTCGACATGAGGGGGTCTACCCGGGAGTAACGTGCGGCGCATGACTGACGCCCGCACCGTTCTCGTCACCGGCGCATCCCGCGGCATCGGCAAGGCGACCGCCGTCGCCTTCGCCGCGCAGGGCTGCAACGTCGTGCTCACCTCCCGGGACCAGGAGGCGCTCGACGCCGTCGCGGAGGAGATCCGCGCCGCTCACCCGTCCGCGGGGGTGCTCGCCCACGCCGCGCACGCCGCGGAGCCCGACCAGGCCGGCGCCGCCGTCGACGCCGCCATGGCCCGGTTCGGCGCGATCGACGTCCTGGTCAACAACGCCGGCACCAACCCGTACTTCGGCCCGCTCATGGACATCGACCCGGTCCGCGCGGAGAAGACCGCGCGGCTCAACCAGTTCGGCCCCGTGCTGTGGAGCCAGCTGGCCTGGAAGGCGTCGATGTCGTCCCGGGGTGGCGCGATCGTCAACGTCGCCTCCGTCGGCGGGCTGCTCACCGAGCCCGGCATCGGCTACTACAACGCGACGAAGGCCGCGGTCATCCACCTCACCCGCCAGCTCGCCGCCGAGCTCGCCCCAGCGGTCCGGGTCAACGGCGTCGCGCCCGGCATCGTGCGCACCAAGCTCGCCCGCGGGCTGTGGGAGAACAACGAGCAGTACCTCAGCGAGCACCTCCCGCTGGGGCGGATCGGCGAACCCGACGACATCGCCGACGTCATCACCTTCCTGGGCGGGCCGGCGTCGCGCTGGATGACCGGCCAGACGCTCGTCATCGACGGCGGCGCCCAGATCCGCTCCTCGCTGGCCTGACCCCGCCTGTCACGCGTGCCACCCCCGGCCCGGGGGTGGCACGCGTCGCTTTCGTCCCACTGTGCGCAGACGTCGTGCGCAATCACGACAGTTTCGAGCATCGGGCATGCTCGAATGTCTGCTACGGTACGGGACATGTGCGGAATCGTGGGGTACGCCGGTTCGCGTCCGGCCCTGACCATCGTCCTCGACGGCCTGCGCCGGCTGGAGTACCGCGGGTACGACTCCGCCGGGGTCGCCATCGTCGACGACGTCCTGCGCACCGCCAAGCGCGCCGGCAAGCTCGCCAACCTCGAGAAGGCCCTGCAGAGCGAGGACGGCCTCGACACCGGCACCACCGGCATCGGCCACACCCGCTGGGCCACCCACGGCGGCCCCACCGACCGCAACGCGCACCCGCACCGCTCCGTCGACGGCCGGGTCGCCGTCATCCACAACGGCATCATCGAGAACTTCGCGAAGCTGCGCACCGAGCTGGAGCAGCAGGGCATCGAGTTCGCCAGCGACACCGACACCGAGTGCGCGGCGCACCTGCTGAGCTTCGAGGTCTCCCGCAGCCCGGTGGAAGACCCCGCCGAGCGGCTCGCCGACGCGATGCGGGCCGTCTGCCGCCGGCTCGAAGGCGCGTTCACGCTGCTCGCCGTCGACGCCCAGGCCCCGGGCGCCGTCGTCGGCGCGCGCCGCAACTCGCCGCTCGTCGTCGGCCGCGGCGAGGGCGAGAACTACCTCGCCAGCGACGTCGCCGCGTTCATCGAACACACCCGCGAGGCCGTCGAGCTCGGCCAGGACCAGGTCGTGCTGATCACCGGCGACGCCATCGTGATCACCGACTTCCTCGGCAACCCCGCCGAGGGCAAGGACTTCCACATCAACTGGGACATCTCCGCCGCTGAGAAGAGCGGCTACGACTACTTCATGCTCAAGGAGATCGCCGAGCAGCCGCACGCCGTCGCCGAGACCCTCCTCGGGCGGCTCAACGAGCAGGGCGACCTGCTGCTCGACGAGGTGCGCCTCACCGACCAGGACCTCCGCGACGTCGACAAGGTCTTCATCGTCGCGTGCGGCACCGCGTATCACGCCGGCATGGTCGCCAAGTACGCGATCGAACACTGGACCCGCATCCCCTGCGAGGTCGAGCTCGCCAGCGAGTTCCGCTACCGCGACCCCGTCCTGGACCGCTCCACGCTCGTCGTGGCCATCTCCCAGTCCGGCGAGACCATGGACACCCTCATGGCCCTGCGGCACGCGAAGGAACAGAAGGCCCGCGTCCTGGCCATCTGCAACACCAACGGCTCCACCATCCCGCGCGAGTCCGACGCCGTCCTGTACACCCACGCCGGCCCCGAGATCGCGGTCGCCTCGACCAAGGCGTTCCTGACCCAGCTCGTCGCCTGCTACCTGGTCGGCCTGCACCTCGCGCAGGTCCGCGGCATCAAGTACGCCGACGAGGTCGGCGCCGTGGTCGCGCAGCTGCAGGAGATGCCGCAGAAGGTCGAGCAGGTCCTCGCGATGATGGAGCCGATCCGCAAGCTCGCCCGGGAGCTCGCCGACGCCAAGAGCGTCCTGTTCATCGGCCGGCACGTCAGCTACCCGGTCGCCCTCGAAGGCGCGCTCAAGCTCAAGGAGCTCGCCTACATGCACGCCGAAGGGTTCGCCGCCGGCGAGCTGAAGCACGGCCCGATCGCCCTCATCGACGAAGGCACCCCCGTCGTGTGCGTGGTGCCGTCGCCCCGGGGCCGCGGCGTCCTGCACGACAAGGTCGTCTCCAACATCCAGGAGGTACGGGCGCGGGGCGCTCGCACGATCGTGATCGCCGAAGACGGCGACACGGCGGTCGAGCCCTACGCCGACCACCTCTTCCACGTGCCGGTCACCCCGACGCTCCTGGCGCCGCTGGTCACGACCGTGCCGCTGCAGGTCCTCGCCTGCGAGATCGCGTCGGCCCGCGGGCACGACGTCGACCAGCCGCGCAACCTGGCCAAGTCGGTTACCGTCGAATAGGCGTATGTGACAGGCTTGGCGCTGTGATCGTGTCATGAGAGCCGCCTGGCGGGTGGCGCAAGTCCGTGCGGCCGAAGAGGCCTTCATGAAGACCCTGCCCGGCGGTGCGCTCATGCAGCGCGCCGCCGCCGGCCTCGCCAGGCGCTGCGCGCAGACCCTGCCCAAGGTGTACGGCAGCCGCGTCCTGCTCCTCGTCGGCCCGGGCAACAACGGCGGCGACGCGCTCTACGCCGGCGCCTTCCTCGCCCGCCGCGGCGTACACGTCTCAGCGCTGGTCCTGGACCCCTCCCGCGTCCACACCGGGGCGCTCGCCGCCCTGCGCGCCGCCGGCGGCGTTGTCGGTTCATCGTTTGCCGGCGGGTTCGACCTCGTCGTGGACGGCATCCTGGGCATCGGCGGCCGTGGCGGTCTGCGGGAACCGGTCGCGAGCCGGGTCGCCGACGTCGCCGGCGCGCTGCGCGGCACCCCGGTCATCGCCGTCGACGTGCCGTCCGGCGTGGACGCCGACACCGGCGCCGTCACCGGCATGGCCATCCACGCCGACATCACCGTCACCTTCGGCGTCCTCAAGCCCGGCCTGCTCGTCGGCCCCGGCGCCGTCCACAGCGGCCTCGTCGAGCTCGTCGACATCGGCCTGACGCCCTTCCTCACCGGCGACCCCGCCTGCTACGTGCCCGACGCCTCCGACGTCGCCGCCTGGTGGCCCCGCCCCACCGCCGACGACAACAAGTACTCCCGCGGCGTGGTTGGCGTCGCGACCGGCTCCGACGAGTACCCGGGGGCCGCCGTCCTCTCCGTCGCCGGCGCGCTCGCCGGCCCCGCCGGCCTCGTCCGCTACGCCGGCGGCGCGGCCCCACTCGTCCGGATCCAGCACCCGACGGTCATCGCGAGCGACCGGGTCGCCGACGCCGGCCGGGTCCAGGCCTGGACGTGCGGCAGCGGCATGGGCACGGACGAGCGCGCGTACGCCGAGCTGCGCACCGTCCTCGGCGCGCCCGTCCCCGCCTGCCTCGACGCCAGCGCCCTCACCCTGCTCGTCGACGCCCGCATGGCGGACTGGCTCCGCGACCGCGACGCCCCGACCGTCGTCACCCCCCACGACGGCGAGTTCCAGCGCCTCGCCGGCGGCGCCCCCGGCGACGACCGCGTGGCCGCCGCCGCGCACCTCGCCGAGCGCATGGACTGCGTCGTCCTGCTCAAGGGCAACCGCACGATCGTCGCCACCCCCGACGGCCGCGTGTACGTCAACCCGACCGGCACCCCCGCCCTCGCCACCGGCGGCACCGGCGACGTCCTCGCCGGCCTGCTCGGCTCCCTGCTCGCCGCCGGCCTGCCCGCCGAACAGGCGGCGGTCGCGGCTGCCTTCACCCACGGCCTCGCCGGCCGCCTGGCCGCCACCACCGGCCCGGTCACCGCCGCCGACGTCGCCACCCACCTCCGCGAGGCGGTGTCAACCCTGCGCCCCTGACCCCCTCCGGCAATCCGCCCCGACACGCCGATCCCAGTCACGCTGCGTGTTCGCCCGCTCGGAAATTTTTCGGGCGGTGCTAGGGTCGATGAAAGAGGCCGACGACACCGAGCCGGTTCCCGCGGTTCCCCGGTGCTCTCGCAGTCGAGCCACTCCTCGGTCGCGACCGGCCGCAGCTCGTCGAGGTCGCCGACGAGCCGGGGGCGCAGCCACGCCGAGACGGTGTCGTCGAGCGCGTCGCCGCGCCACAGCGCGAGCGCGTCCCGCAGCAGCGCACCGGCCATCGAGAAGTTGCCGATCTGGCCCGGCAGCGCGGTCTCGATGGCTGCCTCCTTCGTGGCTCCCGTGCTCTGCCGATGTCCAAGCCGCGACGCCCGCTCCCACGCATGCCACGACCCCAACTCGCGCGCGGTGCGCTGGCTCGGACCGGGTGTCTGGCTCGGACCGGGTGTCTGGCTCGGACCGGGTGTCTGGCTCGGACCGGGTGTCTGGCTCGGACCGGGTGTCTGGCTCGGACCGGGTGTCTGGCTCGGACCGCGTGTCTGGCTCGACCGCCGCGCAGTCGCTCGGACCGCGTGCCTGGTTTGCGTGGCGTGCCTGGTTTGTGTGGCTCGGCCGCTCGCGGGTCCCGGCTGCGCGTGAAGCGTGGCTGTTCACGGGCTGTGGTTGCGCGTGGGGGATCGGCTGCTCACGGGACGTGGCCGCGCGTGAGGGGGTCGGCCGTTTGTGGGGCGTGGTCGGTCGTGGAGCTGGCTGCTCGTGGGGCGCCTGGATCGCGCGGTTCGGCTCGGCCAGCGCTGAGCGTGGAGCAGCGTTGGGCGTGGAGCGGGTCTGAGCGTGGAGCGGGGCCGGGCGTGGAGCGGGGCTGGGTGTGGAGCAAGGCTGGCGTTGGGTGTGGAGCAAGGGCGGCGGCGTGGAGCAGGGCTGGGCGTGGAGCAGGGCCGGAGCAGGGCTGGAGTCGGGCGCAGAACAGGGCGCAGAAACAGGGCGCGGAACAGGGCGCGGAACAGGGCGTGGAAAGGGCGCGGAACAGGCGGGGAGGTGCCGCTGGAGGTTGGGGCCGGAACTGGGGTTGAGCCGGGTGGTGGGGGCACCGCTTAGGCTTAGGCGCATGTGGCAGGCTCAGGTCCGGATCGACCTCGACGCGATCCGGCACAACGTGGCGACCCTCAAGGGGATGCTGCGGCCTGAAACGGCCCTGATGAGCGTCGTGAAAGCCGACGCGTATGGGCACGGCATGCTGCGCGTCGCAGAGGCCGCCGTGCGGGCCGGGGCGACCTGGCTCGGCACCGCCACGCTCGACGAGGCGCTGGCGCTGCGTGAGCACGGCGTCGGCGGCGGGGTGAAGATCCTTTCGTGGTTGCACAGTCCCGGGCGGCCGCTGGGCGAGGCGGTCGCGGCGGACGTGGACCTGTCGGCGTCGTCGATCGACGCGCTGGACGAGATCGTGGACGCGGCGCGGAAGGTGCGGCGGGTCGCGGCGGTGCATCTGAAGATCGACACGGGGTTGTCGCGGAACGGGGCGGGGCGCGGGGACTGGCCGGCGTTGGTCACGGCGGCGGCGAAGGCGCAGGCCGGCGGGGACGTGGAGATCGCGGCGATCTGGAGTCACTTCGCGTGCGCGGACGAGCCGGGGCACCCGTCGATTCTGCGGCAGCAGCTGGCGTTCGACGAAGCGCTCGACGTGGCGGCCGGGCTGGGGGTCGAGCCGCCGCTGCGGCACTTCGCGAACTCCGCCGCGGCGCTCACGCTGCCCGAGAGCCACTTTGAGCTGGTTCGAGTGGGTTTGTCGACGTATGGGCTCTCGCCCATTCCGGGGGGCGCGCCTGACCTGCGGCCCGCGATGAGTGTCCATGCGCGCGTGGCGCTGGTGAAGGCCGTCCAAGCCGGCGAAGGCGTGTCGTACGGCCACACGTACAAGATTCTCAAGGACACCAAGCTGGCGCTGGTGCCGGTCGGGTACGCCGACGGGGTGCCACGCTCGGCGAGCAGCCGCGGGCTCGTCCACATCGGCGGGAAGGTGCGCCGGGTCGTCGGACGGGTGTGCATGGACCAGATCGTCGTGGACTGCGGCGACGACGACGTCCGCGCCGGCGACGAGGCCGTGCTCTTCGGAGCCGGCACGCGCGGAGAGCCGACCGCCGACGACTGGGCCGTTGCCGCCGACACGATCAACTACGAGATCGTCACGCGGATGGGCAGCAACAGAACGCCGCGGGTGTACCTGGGAGAGAGCGCATGACGGGTAGCGAGGTCGAGAAGAGCAGCCGGCGCCGGAAGGTCGGGATCATCGGCGCGATCCTCGGTGTGGCCGCCGCCGGTGTCGCCGCCGGGGTCGCGACCGAGCGATACCTCGTGCACCGGTCCAAGAACGCCGACGACATCTACGCCGACGAGGAGTTCGGCGTCTGGGACTCCGACGAGGAGCTGACCGTCACCACCGACGACGGCATCGAGCTGCACGTCGAGATCGTGAACGGGCCGGAGGACGGGCCGGAGGACGCGCCCACGCTGGTGTTCGTGCACGGGTTCTGCCTCGACATGGGCACATTCCACTTCCAGCGCAGGGCGCTGGAGGGCAAGCACCGCATGATCTTCTACGACCAGCCGGGCCACGGCCGCTCCGGGAAGCTCCGCAAGGGCGAGTACTCCCTCGACGCCCTCGGCGCGGGGCTCCGCGCGGTCCTGCAGGCGGCCGCCCCGACCGGCCGGGTCGTCCTGATCGGCCACTCCATGGGCGGCATGACCATCATGGCGCTGGCCGAGCAGGTCCCGGAGCTGTTCGAGTCGCGGGTCGACGCCGTCGTGCTGATCTCCACGTCCGCCGGCAAGCTGGACCAGGTCACGTTCGGCCTGCCGGAGGTGGTCGCGAAGTTCAAGCGGCCGCTGCTGCCGGTCGTCGGCATCGCCGGACCGATCAGCTCCGGTGTCGTCGACCGCGCCCGGCGGGCGTCCACCGACCTCGCGTGGCTGCTGACCCGCCGGTACGGCTTCGGCACCGCCCGCCCGAGCCCCGCCCTCGTCTCGTACGTCGAGAAGATGAACACCACCACGTCGACGGACGTGATCGCGCGGTACCTGCGGACCCTCTACACCCACGCCCGGCTGCTGGTCCTCGGGCCGCTGCGCAAGGTGCCGGTGCTGCTCGTCTGCGGCGACCGGGACGTGCTCACCCCGCTCACCCACACCCGGGAGATCGCCGCGGTGCTGCCGGAGGCGGAGCTGGTCGTCGTCGCCGACGGCGGGCACGTCGTGATGCTCGAGCACGCCGAAGAGGTCAACGACGCCATCGAGACGTTCCTGAAGAAGGTCCAGGACCGGTGACGCCGCAAGCGGTACAGCTGCCGACGGCCGCCGACACGCACGAGTTCGGGCGGAAGCTCGCCGCGGTCCTCCACGCCGGGGACATCGTGCTGCTCACCGGGCCGCTCGGCGCCGGCAAGACGGCGCTCGCGCAGGGGATCGGCAAAGGGCTGGACGTGCAGGGCGCGGTGACGTCGCCCACGTTCGTGATCGCCCGCGTGCACCGTCCCGTCGTCGCCGGGCGCCCCGCGATGGTGCACGTCGACGCGTACCGCCTCGGCGACGTCAAGGACCCCATCGGCGAGCTCGACGCCCTCGACCTCGACGCCACCGTCGAGGACTCGGTGACGCTCGTCGAATGGGGTGAGGGGTTCGTCGAGCACCTCGCCGACGACCACCTCGAGCTGCGCCTGACCCGCCACGACGACGACACGCGCACCGTCACCGTCGTCCCGCACGGCGCCGGCTGGCCCGCCCGGGTGGCACATCTCGTACCGGCGAAGAAAACGCCATGAAGCAGCGCTGAAGCCTAGGCGGGCTGCAGGACTTCCCAGACGTCGATCGATGTGCCTTCGTCGTCGGTCCGGCGGGCCAGCAGGTGCCGCCCCTGGTGGCAGAACGCGGTCCGGACCTGCCGCGCCGGCGACAGGTCCGCGCGGAACACCTCCGCCTCCGTCTCGACATCCCGCACGCACACCGAGCCGTCGAGCACCGCGGCCCGCAGCCGCCCGTCGGGGCTCGCCATCTCGGTCGCGAACGCGTCCGCGCGGCTCGTGCCCGTGTAGCCGGCGAACCGCCGCATCAGGTCCTCCCCGACGATCCGGTCGAGCCGCGCCCCGGTCGCCAGGTCCCACACGGTGGCCACGTCCCGCCGGTACCGGCCGACGCTCGCCGCACCCTCACCGGACGCGACGAGCCGCCACTCGCCCTCGTTGACGAGGACCGCGTCGGGCCGGTGCCCGTCGGAGAAGCTGCTGGTCATGCGCCCCGACAGGACGTCCCAGACGGCGAAGTGCCCGTCGGCGTCCCAGGTGACCAGCGCCAGCTGCTGGTTGGGGCCGAGCGCCACCTGCCCGTGCTGCGGGCGGCCGGCGCCGCGACCGGGGCGCAGCTCCGTGACCAGGGCACCGCTGTCGACCGCGCGGACCTTCACGTATTCGCCGGTCCGCGACCACTCGACCAGCATCCGGCGGTCCGGCATCAGCAGCCAGTCGCCCGCGACCCGCAGGTGGTGCCGCTTCGCGAGCTGGAACCGTTCGGCGGTCGGCACGATCCGCACGTGCGCCGCGGCCGCGCCCGACACCACCATGCCGCCGACCGGCACGCGGTGCTCCAGCAGCACGCCGCCGGTGCGTCCCGCGGTGAGGTCGAAGACCCGGTCGTCGGCGGTGCGGACCTGCGCGAGCGGCGCGCCCGCCGGATACGGCTCGCCCTCCTTCGCCAGCCAGCGCACCAGCCGCCCCCGCCCGCCGGGGACCGTCCACGCGAGCGGCTCGACCCGCCACGGCGCGGGGTCCGCCGGCAGCGTCCGCGTCCCCCTGTCGCCGGCCAGCCGGGCCGCGCCGCGCAGCATCGCCAGCTCCGGCTCCGGCGGCCGTGTCACCGGACGGCCGAGCCCCGCGTGCAGCGCCTGCGCCACCCCGGGCAGGTGCGAGCAGCCACCGTTGAGCACCACGGCCGCCAGCTCCGCCGGCACGATCCCGGCCCGCGCGACCACCGCCCGGCAGCTGGCGATCAGCCACCGGTTCGCCGGTTCGGTCAGCTGCTCCAGAAGGTTCCGGCGGATGGTGTACGGCGGAGCTCCCGGCTCGACCTGGTCCGTCGCCTCCGGCGCCTCGCTCAACCGATGCTTGAGCCTGCGCACGATGTCGAGAGCATGGAGGTTGGCCCGCACGCTGGTGTCGCCGCCGGCCGCGAACGCGGGCTCCACCCACTCCGCCAGGGTGGCGCGCAGGTCCGCGGCGAGCACCACGTCGAGGTCGCGCCCGCTGCCGGAGCTCTCCTGGCTCAACGGCACCGCCATCCCGCGCTGCACCTGCGTCAGCGTGGCGCTCCAGGTCGCCCCGAGGTCGCAGACCAGCACGTACGCGCCGTCGGGCAGGTCCAGCTGCGCCAGCGGGTCGGCGACCGCCGCCGACGGGTCGTGCACCAGCTCCACGTCGGGGAACCCGGCGACCGCCGCGGCCGTCACCAGCATCTCCCTGCGCGGGTCGTGCGTCCGGTACGCCGCCGGCACCGTCACCGCGAGCCGCCTGACGTCGCCGTGCTGCCGCCTCGCCTCCTGGACGACCGCGTCGAGCGCCGCCGCGACCAGCTCGGCGCCGTTGACCAGCTGGTCGCCGAGCCAGATCGGGGCGTTCGCGTCGACGGCCCGCCGCACCCCGTCGACGTAGTGCCGTGGATGCTGGTTCCTGAGCTGCTCCCCGGCGACCAGCCGCTTGCTCGCCGGGTCGAGGCTCGCCCCGCCGGGCCAGCGGGCGGCGCCGGTCGCCGGATCCCGCACGAGATGCAACTGGTCCCGCGTGACGACGGCGGCGGACAGTGCCCAGGACCCCAGGTCCACGACCAGGACCGGCTCAGTCATACCGCTCTCCCTGCCGCGCGCGGGTCGATGTCGGCCGATGCTAGGCCTGGCTCGTTGCGGGCCTGTTAACTGACGCGGACGACGACCGCGGGAAGTGTCGGACCCGGTCGGTAGAGTTGGCGGCGTGCTGGTGATGGTGGTGGACTCCTCGACGCCCGCGGTGACGGCCGCGCTCGTCCGCGTCGACGAGCTCGCGGTCACCGTCGTCGCCGAGCGCGTCACCGTCGACGGCAAGGCCCACGGTGAGCTGCTCGCCCCGCAGATCCATGCGGTCCTCGCCGAAGGTGAGGTGGCGCCCGGCGACCTGGCCGCGGTCGTCGCCGGCACCGGCCCCGGCCCGTTCACCGGCCTGCGCGCCGGCATGGTCACCGCCGCCGCCCTCGCCCACGCCCTCGACGTCCCGGTCTATGGCGTCTGCTCCCTCGACGGCATCGGCCACCCCCTCCCCGGCCGCGTCCTCGTCGCCACCGACGCCCGCCGCAAGGAGATCTACTGGTCCGTCCACCACGACGGCACCCGCGTGACCGATCCCGCCGTCGACAAGCCCGCGGCGGTGGCCGCCGCGATCGCCGCCGGGGAGGTGCCTGCCGTCGACGGGGCGGCGGGTGACGGCGCCGGGAAGTATGCCGATGTGCTCGGCCTGCCGGTGCTGCCGCTGTTGTACCCGTCCGCGCGGGCGCTCGCCGAGCTGGCCGCCGACCGGGTCCTGTCCAAGGCGCCCAGCGAGGCGCTCGTCCCGCTCTACCTGCGCAGGCCCGACGCCGTCGCGCCCGGCGAGCGGAAGCCGGCGCTGCGGTGAGCGTCCAGCTGGCCGAGCTCCGCTGGTTTCACATCGAGTCGCTGCTGCCGATCGAGGACGAGCTGTTCGGTGAGGAGCGATGGTCCGCGGGCATGTTCTGGAATGAGCTGGCCAACGGTCACCACTATCTCGTGGCCCTCGACGGTGAGCGGGTCGTCGGCTATGCCGGGCTGGCCCTCGCCCCGCCCGACGAGGCGTGGATCCAGAATGTCGGGGTCCGCAAGGACGCGCAGCGGCAGGGCATCGGGCGGCGGCTGCTCGAGGCGCTGCTCGACGAGGCGGCCCGGCACGGCATCCAGCAGGTGCTGCTCGAGGTCGCCGTCGACAACCTGCCCGCGCAGAAGCTGTATGCCGGCTACGGGTTCGAGGGTGTCGGCGTCCGCAAGGGCTACTACCAGCCGAGCAACACGGATGCGTTGGTGATGAGACGTGAAGACTGAGCCCCTCGTCCTCGGCATCGAGACGTCCTGCGACGAGACGGGCGTCGGCATCGTCCGCGGGCACACGCTGCTCGCCGACGAGGTCGCGTCCAGCGTGGAGGAGCACGCGCGGTTCGGCGGGGTCGTCCCCGAGGTCGCCAGCCGCGCCCACTTCGAGGCGATGGTCCCGACCGTCCAGCGCGCCCTCGGCACCGCGGGGATCACGCTCGGCGACGTCGACGCGATCGCCGTCACCGCCGGGCCCGGGCTCGCCGGTGCGCTGCTCGTCGGTGTCGCCGCGGCCAAGGCGTATGCGCTCGCCGCCGGCAAGCCGATCTATGGCGTCAACCACCTCGCCGCGCACGTCGCCGTCGACACCCTCGAGCACGGCCCGCTGCCCGAGCCGGCGATCGCGCTCCTCGTCTCCGGCGGCCACTCGTCGCTGCTGCGGGTCGACGACCTCGCCGGCCGGGTCGAGCCGCTCGGTGCCACCATCGACGACGCCGCGGGGGAGGCGTTCGACAAGGTCGCGCGGCTGCTCGGGCTGCCGTTCCCGGGCGGCCCGCCGATCGACCGCGCCGCCCGCGACGGGCAGATCGTCATTCCGTTCCCGCGCGGGCTGACCGCCGCCCGGGACCTGGTCGAGCACCGGTTCGACTTCTCGTTCTCGGGTCTGAAGACCGCGGTCGCCCGCTGGGTCGAGGCCCGGCAGCGCACCGGCGAGCCGGTCCCCGTCAACGACGTCGCCGCCAGCTTCCAGGAGGCGGTCTGCGACGTGCTCACCGCCAAGGCCGTCGACGCCTGCCTCGCCGGCGGCGTGCGGACCCTCGTCATCGGCGGCGGCGTCGCCGCCAACTCCCGCATCCGCGCCCTCGCCCAGGAGCGCTGCGACAAGCACGGCATCACGCTGCGCGTCCCGCGCCCCAAGCTCTGCACCGACAACGGCGCCATGGTCGCCGCCCTCGGCTCCCACCTCGTCGCCGCCGGCACCGCCCCGGGCCGGCTCGCCCTGCCCACCGACTCCGCGATGCCGATCACCCTCGTCACCGCCTGACCAGCAGCACCCCTGCACAGCGGAAGCCACCGCCCAGCGAGCGCGTCCACCCGCCGGGCGGCGGCGTTGGCGGGAGCGGCTGTTTGAAGGAGCGGCCGTCCGGCGGGCGGAGTCGTTCGGCGGGAGCGGCCGTCCGGCGGGGGAGCCGTTTGGCAGGAAGAGTTGTTCGACGGGGAGTGGCTGTTCGGCGGGGGAGCCGTTTGGCGGGAGCGGCCGTTCGACCTGCACAGCGGAATTCACCGTTCGCCGGGGGAGTAGAGCGACCAACCGGAGCAGCCAGGCCGCAGGAGCGGGCCGATCAGCCGGAGCAGCCAGGCCGCAGGAGTGGGCCGACCAGCCGGAGCAGCCGGTCCGCCGCAGTGGGCGGCCAGTCAGAGCAGGCGGCTCGCAGGGGGCGGTCGGTGGGGTGGCATGGTGGGCAGGAGCGGGAAGGACGGTGGGAGTGGCATGGGAGTAGAGTCCAGCGCCGTGATCGTGCGCATGTGGGAGGTCCGGGCGCACCCGGAGGCGTTCGACGAGCTGCTGTCGTGGGTGTGTGAGGCGATGCTGCCCAAGGTCGAGGTGCATCCGTTGCACATCAGCAGTGAGGTGTACTCGTCGACGGACCATCGGCTGGTGGTGATCGCGAAGTGGCGGGGGAGCACGCCTGAGGAGTTCGCGGACCCGCCGTCGCATCTCGTGTCGCGGCGGCCGCAGGCGTGGGACTTCACCGAGGTCGACCGCTGAGGACGGGGCGCGGGGGCGGTCCGGCGGGCGGAAAATGTAAGGCGTCCGACCGGTCTTCCGGGTTACCGTCGGCGGGCCATGAAACGGTTGCCGATCGACGAGCCGGGGGAGCCTGACAGCAGGTCCGCCGCGCGGTTTCTGCTGTGGGTGCTGCGGCACCAGCTGCCGACGATCATCGCGGGGATCGCGCTCGGGATCGTCTGGATGGTGAGTCAGGCGCTCGTGCCGGCGGCGCTCGGTGCGGGGGTCGACGCGTTGACCAGCCATGACCGGGGTGCGCTGGGCGTGGCGGGTGGGGCGCTGCTCGGGCTCGGGACGGTGACCGCGGTCAGCGGCATCATGCGGCACCGGTTCGCCGTCACGAACTTCCTGTCCGCCGGGTTCCGGACCATGCAGGTCACCGCCCGGCACGCGACGCGGCTCGGGGCGACCCTGCCGAAGAAGGTCGCCACCGGCGAGGTCGTGAGCATCGGCACCACGGACTTCGACCACGTCGGGTACGCGATGGACGTCACCGCCCGCGGGGGTGGGGCCGTCGTCGCGATCGTCGTCGTGTCCGTGCTGCTGCTCGACGTGTCGGTGCCGCTCGGGCTCGTCGTCGTCATCGGCGTGCCGCTGCTCGTGGCCGTCGTGGGGCTGCTGCTCAAGCCGCTGCACCAGCGTCGCCGCGCGCAGCGGGAGCTCGCCGGCGCGCTCACCGGCCGCGCCGCCGACATCGTGTCGGGGCTGCGGATCCTGCGCGGCATCGGCGGTGAGGACGTCGTGTCGGGGCGGTACAGGACCGAGTCGCAGCAGGTGCGCGCCGCCGGCATCCGGGTCGCGAAGGTCGAGACGCTCCTCGAAGGCGCCCAGATCCTGCTGCCGGGGCTGTTCGTCGCGCTGGTCACGTGGCTCGGCGCCAGGTTCGCCGTCGCGGGCAGGATCACGCCGGGTGAGCTGGTCGCGTTCTACGCGTACGCGGCGTTTCTCGTCAGCCCGCTGCGGACGCTCACCGAGGTCGCGGAGAAGGTGACCCGCGGGCACGTCGCCGCCGGCCGCGTCGTGTCGCTGCTGCGCGTCGAGCCCGAGCTGCACGACCCCGCCCGTCCGGAGGCGCCGCACGACGGCGACCTCGAAGACCCCGGGTCGGGCTTCACCGCGGGCCACGGCCGGCTCACCGCCATCGCCGCCGCCCGCCCCGAGCACGCCGCGGCCATCGCCGACCGGATCGGCCTGCTCGACCCCGGGTCGGAGGCGAGGCTGCTCGGCGTGCCGCTGCGGACCATGCGGATCGACGACGTCAGGTCGCACGTGGTCGTCGCCGACAACGACGACCGGCTCTTCCGCGGGCGGCTCCGTGACGAACTGGGCGGCCACCAAACCACCAAGAGCGACCAAACCACCAAGAGCGACCAAACCACGAAGAGCGACCAAACCACGAAGAGCGACCAAACCACGAAGAGCGACACCGCCGTGCTGGGCGCGCTGGAGACGGCCGCGGCGCAGGACATCGTCGACGCGCTCCCCGACGGGCTCGACACGGAGATCGCCGAGCGGGGGCGCGACTTCTCCGGCGGGCAGCAGCAGCGGCTGCGGCTCGCCCGCGTGCTCGCCCTCGACCCGCCGGTCCTGGTGCTCGTCGAACCCACCAGCGCCGTCGACACCCACACCGAGGCCCTCATCGCGCGGCGCCTGCCGGCCGCCCGCGCCGGCAGGACCACCGTCGTGTGCACCACCAGCCCGCTGCTGCTGGACCGGGCCGACGTGGTCGCGTTCGTCGACGCCACCGGCCGGGTCGCCGCCACCGGCACCCACCGCGAGCTGCTCGCCACCTGCCCCGCGTACAGCGCGACCGTCACCAGGGAGGAGGAAGCCTGATGCTGCTGCCCGTCGCCTCCGGTGCCGAGGTCCGCGCGTACCTGCGGCGGCTCGTCCGCGAGCACCCGCGGATGCTGGCGCTGGTCGTCACCCTGCACGTCAGCGCCGCCGTCGCCGGTCTCGTCACCCCGCGCCTGCTGGGCGACCTGGTCGAGAAGACCTCCGCCGGCACCACCACCTGGACCGTCGACCGGATCGCGCTCACCATCACCGGTTTCGTCGTCGCCGTGTCGGTGCTGGTGCGCTACGCCAGACTCGCCTCCGCCCGCCTCGGCGAACAGGTCCTCGCGACGCTGCGGGAGGAGTTCGTCGACCGGGTCCTCGCCGTCCCACCGTCCACGGTGGAGCGTGCCGGCACCGGCGACCTGCTCACCCGGGCGTCCCGTGACGTCGAGGGGACCTCGGACACGGTCCGGTTCGCCGTGCCGGAGGTCGTCGTCGGCATCCTGCAGGTCATCCTGACGATCGGCGCCGTCGCGCTCGTGTCGCCGCTGTTGCTGCTGCCGGCCCTCGTCGCCGTGCCGATCCTGTGGGGTGGTTCGCGCTGGTACTTCCGGCGGGCGCCGGCCGGATACCTCGCGGCCAGCGCCGCGTTCGCCGAGCTGACCGACGGGCTCGCCGAGACCGTCGAGGGCGCCCGGACCGTGGACGTCCTGCGGCTGCGGCGGCGCCGGGTCGAGCGCACCCAGGAGCACCTGCGCGGCCTGTACGACCGGAACATGTACACGCTGAAGCTGCGCACCGTCTGGTTCCCGCTGACGGAGTTCGGCTACGCGCTGCCGGGCGCGGTCACGCTCGTCGCCGGCGGGTGGTTCGTCGCCGAGGGGTGGGCGACGGTCGGCCAGGTCACCGCGGCCGTCCTGTACTTCCTGGCGCTCATCGACCCCCTCGACCGGGTCCTGTCGTGGTTCGACCACCTGCAGGTCGGGTTCGCCTCGTTCGCCCGGATCGTCGGCGTCCAGTCGGTGCCGGTCCCCGCCACCGGTGCCGCCGCGGTCCCCGCCGACGAGCGGATCGTCGCGCGGGGGGTGCGGTACGCGTACGTCGACGGCCGCGACGTCCTGCACGGCATCGACCTGGAGGTCCGGCCCGGGGAACGGCTCGCGATCGTCGGCCCGTCCGGCGCCGGCAAGTCCACCCTCGGCCGGCTCCTCGCCGGCATCTACCCGCCGGGCGGCGGCACCGTCACCATCGGCGGCGTCCCGCTGTCGGACCTGCCGCTGTCGTCGCTGCGCCGGCATGTCGCCCTCGTCACACAGGAGCACCACGTCTTCCTCGGGACCGTCCGCGACAACCTCGTCCTCGCCCGCCCGTCGGCGACGACCGCGGACCTCCGGCACGCGCTCGCCACCGTCGACGCCCTCGACTGGGTCGACGCCCTGCCCGCCGGCCTCGACACCGTCCTCGGCGAGCCGCCGCTGTCCCCGGCCCAGGCGCAGCAGCTCGCCCTGGCCCGGCTCGTCCTCGCCGACCCGCACACGCTGGTCCTGGACGAGGCGACGTCCCTCATCGACCCCCGTGCCGCCCGCCACCTGGAGCGTTCACTGGCGGGCGCGCTGCACGGGCGGACCGTCATCGCCATCGCGCACCGGCTGTTCTCCGCCCACGACGCGGACCGGGTCGCCGTCGTCGAGGACGGCCGGATCACCGAGCTCGGCACCCACGACGACCTGGTGGCCGCCGGCGGTGCCTACGCCGCCCTGTGGCGGTCCTGGCACGGCACCACCCACCAGCCCACGGCGTAGCGGGTCAGTGGAACGCGGCGTAGACGAGGCCCAGCAGGACGGCCGCGACCAGCGCGATCGCGAACACCCACAGCACGTGGCGGTCGTTCGACGCGCCCGCGGGCACCGGCGTCGGTGCCGGTGGCAGCGCCGGCAGGTCGTGGGTGGCGGCGCGCAGCTCGGCGAGGGTCTTCGCGGCGAGGACGGTGTCGCAGCGGTCGGTGAACTCGTCCAGGGTGAGGCGGCCGGCCTGGGTGTGGTGCTGGAGCGCGTCGATCACCCGCCGGCGGTCCTCGTCGGAGGCGCGCATGGCCGGCGCGTGCGGGCGGGCCTCGTCCGGCGGGGCATGGTCAGTGGGTCGCGATGGGGGCGAGGACGGCGCCGGTGACCTTGACCAGGTCGTCGGGGGCGAGCTCGATCTGCAGGCCGCGCCGGCCGCCCGAGACGTACATCGTGGACAGTCCGGACGCCGAGGCGTCGATGACGATCGGGAGCCGGGAGCGCTGGCCGACGGGGGAGATGCCGCCGGTCACGTAGCCGGTGGCGCGTTCGGCGGCGGCGGGCTCGGCCATCGCGGCGCGTTTGCCGCCGACGGCGGCGGCCAGGGCCTTCAGGTCCAGGGACGCGGAGACGGGCACGACACCGACCGTGAGCTGCCCGTCGACGGTGGTGACGAGGGTCTTGAAGAGGCGGTCGGGCGCGACGCCGAGGGCGGCCGCGGCGGCCTCGCCGTAGGAGGCGGCCCGGGGGTCGACCTCATACGTGTGTGGAGTGAACACGATCTTCTGCCGCGCCAACAGTGCGGTCGCCGGGGTGCCCTTGCTCGCCACTGGCCCACAATAGCGAGATGCAGATCGGTGCCGTCCAGATGTACCTGGGCTTCGGGCACATCTTCCTGGGCGCCACCAGCGGCCGGGACATGTCCGTGTTCGACGGCGACGGGCCGATCACGGCGACGGACCGGCACGTGCGGGTGGCGGCCAGGCCGCAGGTCGGGCTGGTCAGGGTCAGGCTGTGGCAGGGGGCGGGGCCGCGGGTCGGGCGGCTGGTGTTCGACGGGGTGCTGGACCTGCCGGACGCGCGGTTCTGCGTGGAGGAGGCGACGGGGCTGTCGCGGTTCGTGACGAAGGTCAGCTCGGTGGAGCCGCGGGTGCTCGTCGCCGTCGACGACCCGGGGCACGCGTCGCGGATCGACGTGGTGCTGGAGCCGGAGTTCGTGCCGCGCAGCGCGCAGGTGTGGACGTCGGGCGATCCGCCGTTCCCGAAGCTGACGGTCGCGCCGACCGCGCCGCGGCACCGGGCGGACGTGTTCGCCGACGCGCTCGCCGGGCACGACTTCCCGCGGCGGCGGCTGGCGGCGGCGCTGACGGTGATGGCGGAGGAGCGGCGGGTCCGGGGGTCGGAGCAGATCGTCGCGTTCTTCATCAACGACGTCGTCGAGTGGCTGCGGTGGCTGCACGAGCGCGTGACGTGGGACATGTGCCGGGAGTCGGGGCGGATGCTCACGGAGCAGCTGGGCCGCCGCCCGCCTGAGGACCTCGCCGACGACGTCCTCATCGACCTCCAGCGGCGCCTGGGGCAGCAGCTCTACTGAACGACGGGCCGCAGCAGGAGCACGGCGGGGGCGCCGGCGACCCTGGTCAGCGCGATCACCGCGGGCCGGGTGCCGGACAGGCGCAGCGACCTGCGCAGCTCCTCCACGTCCAGTGCCGAGCCGCGTTTCAGGATCGTCAGGGAGCCGACGTCGAGGGCGCGCAGCGCCGCCCGGAGTCGCTTCAGGGCCACCGGCAGCTGGTCGAGCACCTCGTAGCAGCGCCCGAACGGGGTCGGCACGGCGGAGGCGGTGTAGACGTAGGCGATGGTCGGGTCGGCGAGGGCGCCGTCGACCGTGGCGGCGAACTCGGCGACGAGATGCGACCGCACCACCGCCCCGTCCGGGTCATACACGAAATTTCCGACCTGTCCGACGGGTGCGGCGGTCGTGCCGGAACCGGTCAGCGAGCAGACCTGTGCACCCTGGAACAGGGTCGCGCGGCGGGGAGCGGCCGCGAGGGGGCCGCACCAGGCGGCGGCCTCGACCACGTCACCGTCGACCGAGACCCATTCTCCTTCCGCGCCGGGCGGCAGCAGCGCGTGGTCGATGCCGGGCGCGAGCTTCAGCACCGTCATCGGCACCCGCGCCGCCAGGCCGACCACGAAGTCCCACGGCGGCGAGTAGGCGCGGGGGTCGAACACCCGCCGCCCGCCGGACGTGCGCCTGGCGGGGTCGCAGAACACGGCGTCCACCTCGTCGAGGGGCACCTCGGTCGCGTCGCGGGCCTCCACCAGTACACCGGCCGCCAACCCCAACGCGTGGACGTTGGCCGACGCCGTCGAGGCCGTCTCCGGCGAGGCGTCGACCGCGTGCACGCGCAGCCCGGCGCGGGCGAAGGCGATCGTGTCGGCACCGATGCCGCAGCCGAGGTCGGCGACCCGGGTGGCGCCCGCGGCGGCGAGCCGGGCCGCTCGCCGGGCCGCGACGGGAGCCCTGGTCGCCTGTTCGAGGCCGGCGCGGGTGAAGTGCATCACCGCCGCGTCGGCGCCGAACTTCGCGACCGCCTTGCGCCGCAGCGCCACCTGGGTGAGCGCGGCGGCGGCGAGGTCGGGTGGGAAGCCGGCCGCCCGCAGCGCCGATGCGGCGGCGAGCGGGTCGCCGTCAGGGAGTGCGGCCGCGGCCTGGATCGCCTGTTCGAGCATGCGTCTATGAAATCCCTAGGATGCCCCCGGCCTTGCCGAGGCTCTTGCGAACCTTGAAGGTATAGCTGTCGCCGGCGTTCGACGAACCGTGCACGAGCCAGTAGTCGCCCTTGTCCTCCTTGGGCTGGCTCTCGGTCCAGTTCGGCGGCGCCTTCTTGCCGCCGTAGCTGCTGGCGATCGACTGGCTGGAGTAGCTGGCCATCCGGGCGGTGTTGCCGTTGTACCAGGCGTTGATGAAGCTCTGCACGTAGCTGGACGCGTCCGACGGATACTCGGTCTTCTCGATGACGACGTCGGTGATGGCCTGCGGCTTGCCCAGGTTGTGCTCGTCGATCGTGACCTGGAGCTGGTCGCCGTGGTCGTTGCGCAGGACGCACTCGGAGCCGTCCTTCTTCACGTACTTCCAGTTGTGGTCGGCGCCCTTCTCGATGTACTGGAAGTTGGACACGGCGCCGCTGCTCGCGAGCTGCTTGATCCGGTTCATGTCGTTCTTGGTCCAGGCGGACACGGCGGCCTGGCAGTAGCCCTTGGCGTCACCCGGATAGGTGGGTCCGGCGGCGCTCTTGTCCGCGACCGGATCCTGGGTGCCGCCGGTCCCGCCGGTGCCCCCGGTGCCGCCACCGCCGGGCGACGCCGAGGCGCCGCCGGGGCCCTCGCCGAACTCGGCCGAGTTCGAGGGGCCGTTGCTGGCCTCCGCGGCAACGTCGCCGCCGTCCTTCTTGCCGCAGGCGGCGAGGGACCCCATGGCCAGGGTCGCGACGATCAACGTGCCGAGCAGCCTCTTCATACAGGTGAGCGTAGATCGGTATGCGATGTCCGGCCGCTGTCCGTCGCGTAGCCGACGACGGGTGAATTCGTGGCGTGTTTGGCACTCTCCTTGACGGAGTGCTAGCCAGCGACATAACCTCCGATTAGCACCCTCGACATGAGAGTGCCAGCCAACCGGCTGGAGCCGGCACCCGCGACGACGGCTTCACCGGGCACTCGATAGCGTAAGAAATCGATACCCCAGGAGGGTATGCCCGTGACTACCGCGACGAAGGTTGCGATCAAGCCGCTCGAGGACCGCATCCTGGTCCAGGCCAACGAGGCTGAGACGACCACCGCCTCGGGCATCGTCATCCCGGACACCGCCAAGGAGAAGCCCCAGGAGGGCACCGTCCAGGCTGTGGGCCCCGGTCGCATCGACGACAAGGGCAACCGGGTCCCGATCGACGTCAAGGTCGGCGACACCGTCATCTACTCGAAGTACGGCGGCACCGAGGTCAAGTGGGGCGGCCAGGAGTACCTCGTGCTCTCCGCCCGTGACGTCCTCGCGGTCATCGAGAAGTGACCCAGACCAAGTAGATCAGTGGCCACCGCCCCGGACCCGTGCGCAGGAGCGCTGCGGCCGGGGCGGTGTCGCTTTGAAGGGACATCACACGCATGGCGAAGATCCTGAGCTTCTCCGACGATGCGCGGCACCTGCTGGAGCATGGCGTCAACCACCTGGCCGACACGGTCAAGGTCACGCTCGGCCCGCGCGGTCGCAACGTCGTCCTGGACAAGAAGTTCGGTGCCCCGACGATCACCAACGACGGCGTGACGATCGCGAAAGAGATCGAGCTCGCCAACCCCTATGAGAACCTCGGCGCCCAGCTGGTCAAAGAGGTCGCCACCAAGACCAACGACGTCGCCGGCGACGGCACCACCACCGCCACCGTGCTGGCCCAGGCGCTGGTCCGCGAGGGCCTGCGCAACGTGACCGCCGGCACCAACCCGGCGGGCATCAAGCGCGGCATCGACCAGGCGACGGCCGCCGTCGTCAAGGCGCTCAAGGACAAGGCGACCCCGGTCGCCAGCCACACCGAGATCGCCCAGGTCGCCACCATCTCCGCGCAGGATGCCACCATCGGCGACCTGATCGCCTCCGCGATGGAGCGCGTCGGCCGCGACGGCGTCATCACGGTCGAGGAGGGCTCGACCCTCACGACCGAGCTCGAGGTCACCGAGGGCATGCAGTTCGACAAGGGCTACATCTCCCCGCACTTCGTGACCGACGTGGAGTCGCAGGAGGCGGTGCTCGAGGACACCTACGTCCTCGTCACCACCCAGAAGATCGCCGCCATCGAGGAGCTGCTGCCGCTGCTGGAGCAGATCGTCAAGGACAACAAGCCGCTGCTGATCATCGCCGAGGACGTCGAGGGCCAGGCCCTGTCGACCCTGGTGGTCAACGCCATCCGCAAGACCTTCAAGGTCGTCGCGGTCAAGGCGCCCGGCTTCGGCGACCGGCGCAAGGCGATGCTCCAGGACATCTCGATCCTCACCGGTGCCGAGCTCGTCGCCCCCGAGCTGGGCTACAAGCTCGAGTCGGTCGGCACCGAGGTCCTCGGCAAGGCCCGGCGCGTCGTCGTGGGCAAGGAGCTCACCACGATCGTCGACGGCGCCGGCGAGCAGAGCGAGGTCTCCGCGCGGGTCGAGCAGCTCCGCAAGGAGATCGAGGCCTCCGACTCCGACTGGGACAAGGAGAAGCTCAACGAGCGGGTCGCCAAGCTCGCCGGTGGGGTCGCGGTCATCAAGGCCGGCGCCGCCACCGAGGTCGAGATGAAGGAGCGCAAGCACCGCATCGAGGACGCGATCTCCGCGACCAAGGCGGCGGTCCAGGAGGGCATCGTCCCCGGCGGCGGCGCCGCCCTGGCCCAGGTGCTCCCGGTCCTCGACGGCGACCTCGGCCTGACCGGCGACGAGAAGGTCGGCGTCTCGATCGTGCGCAAGGCGCTCGTCGAGCCGCTGCGCTGGATCGCGCAGAACGCGGGCTTCGACGGTTACGTCGTCGTCGGCAAGGTCGCCGCGCTCGACTTCGGCCACGGCCTCGACGCCGCCACCGGCGAATACGTCGACCTGGTCAAGTCCGGCATCGTCGACCCGGTGAAGGTGACCCACAGCGCGGTCTCCAACGCCGCCTCGATCGCCGGCCTGCTGCTCACGACCGAGAGCCTGGTCGTGGACAAGCCGGTCGCCCCCGAGCCCGCCGCCGCCGGTGGCGGTCACGGCCACGGGCACGGCCACGGCCACTCGCACGGCCCGGGCTTCTGAGTTCCGAGCGTCGGAAGAAGGGCCCGGTCCTGTGACCGGGCCCTTCTTCCTTATGGATCGATTACCGCCCTTGGTGGGTGGTGGTGCGCGGCGCAGACTGGAGCCGTGCTCAGCAAACGGAACGGCGCGCTCGCCGGCATGGCCGCCGCAGGGGCGGCGCTCGGCGTCGCCGAGGTCGTCTCGATCCTGACCGGCGCGACCACCTCCCCGCTCGTTTCCGTCGGCGGGGTCGTGATCGACGCGGTGCCCGCACCCGTGAAGGACTTCGCGGTCGCGGTCTTCTACACGTACGACAAGATCGCGCTGCAGGCCGGGACGCTGCTGATCCTCGCCGTCTTCGCGGCCGTCGTCGGGATCCTGTCACTGCGCCGGATGATGTACGGGTATGCCGGCATCGGCCTGTTCGCCGTGATCGGCGTCCTGGCGGCGATGACCCGCCACGACGCGCCCTGGTACGCGTTCGTGCCGGCGGTCGCCGGGGCGCTCGCCGGCGCGGGGGTGCTGCGGTGGCTGCTGGTCCGGCCGCCGATCGAGTCGTATGAGCAGCGCCGCTTCTTCCTGCGCGCCGCCGGTGGCACGCTCGCCGCCGCGTTCGTCGCCGGCTTCACCGCCCGCTGGTGGGCGACCCGCCGCGACGTCGAGGCCGACCGCGCGGCCGTGCGCGTCCCGGTCGTGCCCGACGCCGCCACGCCGTTGCCGGCGGAGGCCGACGCCAACCTGCCGGACCTGGCCCCGTTCGTGACGCCGAACAAGGACTTCTACCTCATCGACACCACCCTCGTCGTGCCGCAGGTGTCGCCGGAGGACTGGACGCTGCGCATCCACGGCCGGGTCGAGAAGCCGCTCACCCTCACCTTCGACGAGCTGCTCAAGCGGCCGATGATCGAGCGGTACGTGACGCTCGCCTGCGTCTCCAACGACGTCGGCGGCGGCCTGATCGGCAACGCGAAGTGGCAGGGCGTGCGGATCGCCGACCTCCTCGACGAGGTCCGGCCGAAGGCCGGCGCCGACCAGGTGGTCAGCAGGTCCGTCGACGGGTGGACCGCCGGCACCCCGACCGCGCTGCTGCGCGACGGGCGGGACGCGATGCTCGCGATCGCGATGAACGGCGAACCGCTCCCGATCGAGCACGGATTTCCCGTTCGGATGGTGGTGCCCGGCCTGTACGGCTACGTATCGGCCACGAAATGGCTCGCCGAGCTGGAACTGACGTCGTTCGCCGACTTCGACGCGTACTGGATCAATCGCGGCTGGGCCCGGAAAGGGCCGATCAAGACACAGTCGCGGATCGACACGCCCCGCGACGGCGGCCGGCCCGCGGCCGGCCAGGTCGTCATCGCCGGGGTCGCCTGGGCCCAGCACCGCGGCATCTCCAAGGTCGAGGTCCGCGTCGACGACGGCCCCTGGCAGCAGGCGAAGCTCGCCGCCGTGCCGTCGATCGACACCTGGCGGCAGTGGACGCTGCCGTGGACCGCGACGCCCGGCAAGCACCGGCTGACCGTCCGCGCCACCGACAACGGCGGCGACACCCAGACAGACGCCGTGGCGCCGCCGGACCCCGACGGCGCCACCGGATGGCACTCGGTGCAGGTCGAGGTGCGCTGACCTGCCCATGTCCGCCGGCGCGGCGGCCGGCGGCTCGTACTTGGAGACTCGATCCCCGCCGTTACCGGGCGGCGGGGCGGGCGCGGTCGGTGCCGGCGCGGCGCCGCTGGGCCGGCACGCTGGGCGCCGGGTGGGTGCGGATCGTGCGCAGCTGGATGGGCGGCGGCGAAGGACGCAGCCCGAGCTTCGCCTCCAGACGCGACACGTCGACCTTCTCCTGGCCCCGCACGGCGCAGTCCTCCCAGCCGACGGCCAGCAGCCGCAGGCGCTCGCCCTCGCTGAAGCCGCCCCACACGCCGTACGGCTCGCGGGTCGCCAGGGCCTGCGCGGCGCACTGCGCCCGGACCGGGCACGCCCGGCACACGTTCTTCGCCGCCGCCTCTCGCCGGCCGCGCGACGCGCCACGCTCGCCGTCCGGGTGGAAGAACTGCGCGCTGTCCCGCCCGCGACACAGGCCGAGACGCTGCCAGTCCCACATGTCCGCGATCGGGCCGGGCAGTCGAGTCACATTCGTCATTCGCCCCTCCTTCCTAGCTTGCGGGCCGGAATTCGCGAGTGGCACAAACCTTGTACAACGCGCGAGACCGCCGCAGGTAACGGGATGTCGTCGGTCAATTTCTCGTAGGCCAATCGCGGCGAAACCACGTCTAGATCTCGCCATTTCGTGTTTCTCTCTTTGAGAGAGAGGAGCACGACGGTGCGTACGATTTTGGTGTGTGTGCGAACACAGGTCGCGGCACAGACGGTCGCCGCAGCCGCGGCCAGGCTCGGAGTGGCACACGCGGTGCGGACCGCCGTCACGATGGTCGAGGCCCTGGCCCGTCTGAGTGAGCAGCCCGCGGACCTGGTGCTGGCCGACCCGACCCTCGCCCGGCCCGACAGCGCGGAGTTCTCCCGCCGCGTCCTGGCGGTGTCGCCGGGCTCGACGGTGGTCTTCTTCGGCACGGAGGAGCCGCGCGCGGCGGCGGCGGCGATCGCGGCCGGCGCCAGGGCGGTCATCCGGGTCGACACGGCGGACCCGGTCACGACGCTCGCCAAGGCGGTGCTGCTGGTGCTGAGCCAGGTCGGCCGCGGCAGCAACGGTGAGCCGGTCCTGCCCGCGCGGGTCGGCACGCCGGCCCAGACGCCCGGCGGGATGCTTCCGGCGGGCCGGGGGCTGCCCGGTGCGGCGAGGACGGCGGTCGGGGTGCCCAACGCGCGCATCGTGGGCGCCGGCGTGCCGCAGCAGCGCGGCGACATGCCCGGCGAAGCGCCGCGGCGGCGCGTCGAGCTCACCGAGCGCGAGCTGCAGGTGCTGCGCGGCATGGCGGACGGCAAGAGCAACGCCGAGATCGGCCGGGAGCTCTTCGTCTCCGAGGACACGGTCAAGACGCACGCTCGCCGGCTGTTCCGGAAACTGGGAGCACGCGACCGGGCACACGCCGTAGCGGCGGCCTTCCGTGCCGGGTTGGTGAGCTAGCGTCGCGTGCCATGCCGCGTCGGTACCCCGCGCGCGGCAAACCTAAACGAAGGTCCCCAGGGACTCAGCCTTCGTTGTCGTCCGTGGCGCTCGCGAGTGCGTCGTGGACCCCGTCAGCGTAACCCCGCGCGTACTCCCATGTGACGTAATGGTCCGGGTCCGGGTCGAAAGCCGGCTCGTGCACCCGCGGCCGGCCCGACGTGAGCAGGTGCTTCAGGTTTCCCCGCAGCAGGTCCCAGTCGAAGTAATGCGGCTCGTGGCAGTCCTCACACTCGATGACGAGCCCACGGACACCGATCGCCGTGAGCAGCGCCTGGTAGATCTCGAGGTCGGCAAGGTCCTCGAGAACGTCCTGGCGCTCGGCGGCGGTCAACGGGTCGTCGGCACCGCTGTCGTCGAGCTCGGCCGAAGGATCGGCCGGGTCACCGGCGAACGGGTCGATGGGCTCTTCGTGCACGCCTCAACGGTAGCCCTAATACCGGCATGTGTGGGGCTCGGTGTGCGGAGCGGTAGTAAGCCAGGGCACGTCCGGCTATGGCGGAGGGGGTGCGCCGTCGGGGCGGAAGTACGATGAGACGCACCCGCCGGAGACCGAGAGCTGGGATGCGCTTCATGGAATTCTCGCCGCGACCTGACGTGCTGTCACGCCCTTCCGGCAGCTCCGAGCTGCCTTTGGGCCTGACCTTCGACGACGTGCTGCTGCTTCCGGGCGAGTCGGACGTCGTGCCGAGCGCCGTCGACACGTCGAGCCACGTCACCCGCAACATCACCCTGCGCATCCCGCTGGTCTCCAGCGCGATGGACACGGTGACCGAGGCCAGGATGGCGATCGCCATGGCGCGCCAGGGCGGCATCGGCACGCTGCACCGCAACCTGTCGATCGACGACCAGGCGCAGCAGGTCGACCTGGTGAAGCGGTCCGAGGCCGGGATGGTCACCAACCCGGTGACCTGCTCGCCCGACGACACCCTCGGCGAGGTCGACAAGCTCTGCGGGCGATACCGGATCTCCGGCGTCCCGGTCGTCGACGGCGCCGGCCAGCTCGTCGGCATCGTCACCAACCGCGACATGCGCTTCGTGTCCGATCCGGCGACGCCCGTCCGCGACATCATGACCGTCACCCCGCTCTACACGGCGCTGGTCGGGGTCAGCAAGGACGAGGCCCGCGCGCTGCTGCGCAAGCACAAGGTCGAGAAGCTGCCGATCGTCGACAGCTCCGGCAAGCTCCGCGGCCTCATCACGGTCAAGGACTTCTCCAAGAGCGAGAAGTTCCCGCACTCCACCAAGGACGACGCCGGCCGCCTGCGGGTCGCCGCCGCCGTCGGGGTCGGCGACGACTCCTACAAGCGCGCCCGCACCCTCATCGAGGCCGGGCTCGACATCGTCATGGTCGACACCGCGCACGGGCACAACCGGCAGGTCGTCGAGATGGTCGCCCGGCTGAAGAAGGAGACCACCGTCGACGTCGTCGGCGGCAACGTCGCCACGTATGCCGGCGCGAAGGCCCTCGCCGAGGCGGGCGCCGACGCGGTCAAGGTGGGCGTCGGTCCCGGCTCCATCTGCACCACCCGGGTCGTCGCGGGTGTCGGCGTGCCGCAGATCACCGCGATCATGGAGGCCGCCCGGGCCTGCGCGCCGCTCGGCGTGCCGGTCATCGGCGACGGTGGCATGCAGTATTCCGGCGACATCGCCAAGGCGATCGTGGCCGGCGCCAGCACCGTCATGCTCGGCAGCCTCCTCGCCGGCTGCGAGGAGAGCCCCGGCGACCTGATCTTCATCAACGGCAAGCAGTTCAAGTCCTACCGGGGCATGGGCTCGCTCGGCGCGATGCAGTCCCGCGGCCAGGCCCGGTCCTACTCCAAGGACCGCTACTTCCAGGACGACGTCCTGTCCGACGACAAGCTCGTCCCCGAGGGCATCGAGGGCCAGGTGCCCTACCGTGGCCCCCTCGCCGCGGTCGCCCACCAGCTCGTCGGCGGGCTGCGCTCCGGCATGGGCTTCGTCGGCGCCGCCACCGTCCCCGACATGCACGAGCGGGGCCAGCTCATCCGGATCACCGCGGCCGGGCTCAAGGAGAGCCACCCGCACGACATCCAGATGACCGTCGAGGCACCCAACTACCACTCGCGGTAGACACCCCTAGCAGGGCTTAACAATGGCAGGAGCGGCAAATGCGTGACGTGGTCGAGATCGGGCTGAGCAAGAGCGCCCGGCGTGGCTACCACCTGGACGACATCGCGATCGTCCCGACACGGCGCACCCGTGACGTCGATGACGTGTCGACCAACTGGCAGCTCGACGCGTATCCGTTCAAGATCCCGTGCGTGGCGCACCCCTCCGACGCCATCATGAGCCCGGCGACCGCCGTCGAGCTCGGCCGCCTCGGCGGGCTCGGCGTGCTCAACGTCGAGGGCCTCTGGACCCGCTACAGCGACCCGAGCAAGATCCTGGAGGAGCTGTCCGGGCTGGACGACGACTCCCGGGCCACCAGGCGCCTCCAGGAGGTGTACGCGGAGCCCATCAAGCCCGAGCTCATCGGCGAGCGGGTCAAGGAGATCCGCGACGGCGGCGTCACGGTCGCCGTCCGCGTCTCCCCGCAGCACACCCTCGCCCTCGCGCCCGTCATCCTCGACGCCGGCGTCGACCTGCTGGTCATCCAGGGCACCCTCGTCTCCGCCGAGCACGTGTCGACGACCGACGAGCCGCTGAACCTCAAGGAGTTCATCGCCGACCTGGACCTGCCGGTCATCGTCGGCGGCTGCACCAACTACCAGACCGCGCTGCACCTCATGCGCACCGGCGCGGCCGGCGTGATCGTCGGCATCGGCGCCGACGAGTGGTCGACGACCGACCGGGTCCTCGGCATCCGCGTCCCGATGGCCACCGCCATCGCCGACGCCGCCGA
Source organism: Dactylosporangium sp. NPDC050588 (assembly GCF_040654975.1). NCBI lineage: Bacteria > Bacillati > Actinomycetota > Actinomycetes > Micromonosporales > Micromonosporaceae > Dactylosporangium > Dactylosporangium sp. NPDC050588. The sequence goes on from NZ_JBFAJA010000001.1 coordinate 97,376, forward strand.
CGCCCGCCGCGACTACCTCGACGAGACCGGCGGCCGGTATGTCCACATCATCGCCGACGGCAACCTGCAGACGTCCGGGGACATCGCCAAGGCGCTCGGCTGCGGCGCCGACGCCGTCATGGTCGGCGAGCCCCTGTCGCGCAGCGGGTCCGCCCCGGCCGGCGGCGCCTGGTGGCACTCCGCCGCCAGCCACCCGAAGCTGCCCCGCGGCTCGTTCGGCTCCGCGGAGGAGTCCCTCGGCGACCTCGAGAAGGTCCTGTACGGCCCGTCCGAGGACCCCGACGGCGTACTCAACCTGTTCGGCGGCCTCCGGCGCGCGATGGCCAAGTGCGGCTACCGCGACCTGAAGGAGTTCCAGAAGGTCGGCCTGGTCCTCGACCGCTGACCGGCGCGCGACGCCTGACGGCCCGGCCCCCGCCTCGGGGTCCGGGCCGTTTCGCATCCCCCCGGGAGCGCCCGGCTCCCATGACCCGGAAGAGGCCGCACGAGGTCTTCCGGATCACGCGAGAAGGTCAGCGGGGAGGGGCAGCGGGGAGGGTCAGCGGGGGAGGGCCTGCTGGAGCTCGGCCCGCAGCGCCGGGGTGAGCATCTCGCCGGCCTGCTTGGCCAGGCGGGCCATCTCGTAGCCGACGACGCCGATGTCCGCCTCGCGGCCGGCGAGCACGGCCAGGATCGAGCCGTCGCGGATCGTCATGACCAGGAAGAAGCCCTGGCCCATCTCGACCACGGTCTGCTTGACCTCGTCACCGTCGAAGATGCGGGCGGCGCCGCTGGTGACGCTCACCAGACCCGACGTGACGGCGGCCAGCTGGTCCGCGCTGTCGCGCGGCAGATGGTCCGACACGGCGACCAACAGGCCGTCGGAGGACACCACCACCGCGTGCGCGATGCCCGGCACCCGTTCGGTGAAGGCGTTGATCAACCAGCTCAGGTCCCGTGCTTGTTGGCTCAGGGTCACGCCGTGCTCCCTCGATGATCGTTGATCGGCACCGTGGGTACCTCGTCCTCGTTCGCGGCCCGGTGCACGCCACTGTAGAACCGGGTGAGCATGCTGCTGACGCTCGCCGGGTCCGGCTCGGTGTGCGACGAGACCTGGATCGGCTGGGTCACGTCAGGTCTGGTCTCCGCCTGCCCAGTGTCACCCGGCAGCTGTGCCAGCGGCACCCGGATCGGCAGGCCGCTGGCGCTCGTGCCCGCGGTCACCGGGGTCCGCTGCGCCGGGACCGCCGGGGCCGACGACGCCGGCGCGTCACCCGCGCCGCCCCGCGACCACCAGCGGGTGCCCTTGGCGGGCGGCGCGGTGTTGCCCCGCGCGGCCGCGCCGATGATGTCCTCGGCCCGGCTCGGCCCGCGCCGCTGCGCGCCCGCGGCGGGCCCACCGTTCGCGGTCCGCTGCGCGGGCGGCCCCGAGGCGGGACCCGCCGGGCCACCGCCGGCCCCCGGCACACCCGAGACGGGCGCACCAGGGCCCACACCAGGGCTCACACCAGGGCCCGCACCGTTGCCGGCCACGGGCACACGCGGCCCCGGCACCTGCGGCCCGGGGCCGCCGGAGACAGGGCCGGCCGGACCGCCCGAAGCGGGAACCCCTGCGACAGGCACGCCGGGGCTCTGAAGTCCGAAGCTCGACGCCGGGACGCCCGACGCCGGTACACCGGAGACCGACGCACCCGACACAGGCATGCTCGAGACCGGCACCCCCGACACGGGCGCCGCGCGCAGTGGCATCCCGGACACCGGCATGCCGGACACCGGTACACCGGACACGGGCGCACCGGAGACAGGCACGCCGGACACGGGCGCCCCCGAAACCGACGCCGGCACCGGCTCGGCACTCGCGGCGGCGGAGGCATCGGCGGCAGCGGCGCCCGAAGCGGAGGCGGCGACCGGCCAGGTCGGCAGGGCGACCGGTCCCGCCGGCAGCGGCGGCGCCGCGACCGCCGGCACGTCCCCTTCGGCGGGCGACCCGGCGGTGCCGGCCCCGCTCGGCCGCCCGGGCAGCGCCGGCAGGACGGCCGTCGGCGCGTCCTCGGCGGAGATCATCGCGGGCACGGGCCGCGCCTCGTCGGCGGCGATCGGCAGCCGCGACATGCCGGCGATGCGGTTGCCGCTGCCGTGGTACAGCCCGGCGCCCTCCGGCGGAGCGGCCAGGAGGCGGGCGGGCAGGGTCACGTAGGCGGTGACGCCCTCGTCGGAGGCGTCGAGCCGGACCTGGACGCCGTGCCGCGCGGCCAGGTGGCCGACGACGACGAGACCCATCCGCTCGGACGCGGCCACGTCGATGGCGATCGGCGCCGACACGCGGTCGTTGGCTTCGACGAGCCCGGACTCGGTCATGCCGAGCCCGCGGTCCTCGATGACGATCGTGGCCTCGCGGGTCTGCTTCGAGGGCCAGCCGGACACGGTGACGACCGTGTCGGGCGGCGAGAACGTGGTCGCGTTCTCGAGCAGCTCGGCGAGCAGGTGGACGATGTCGGAGACGGCGTGCCCGACGACGAAGATGTCGGTGGCGACGTCGTGCCGGATCCGCGCGTACTGCTCGATCTCCGCCATCGCCGCGAGCGTCACCGCGGAGAGGGACACGGGCTGCGCCCAGCGCCGGGTGGCCTCGCTGCCGGCGAGGACGAGAAGGTTCTCGTCGTTGCGGCGCATGCGGGTGGCGAGGTGGTCCAGGCGGAAGAGGTTCGCCAGCTGGTCGGGGTCGGTCTCCGCGGACTCCAGCTGGTCGAGCAGCTGCAGCTGGCGCTCGACCAGGGTCTGCGAGCGGCGGGCCAGGTTGACGAACATCGAGTTGACGTTGCGCCGCATGACGGCCTGCTCGACGGCGAGGCTGACGGCGCTGCGGTGCACGGCGGTGAACGCGTCGGCGACCTCACCGATCTCGTCGGTGGAGCGGACCCTGGTGGTGGTGTCGACGGTGACGGTCTCGCCGCGGGGGAGGGTCCGCAGGCGTTGGATGGCCTCGGGGAGGCGGTGCTGCGCCACGTCGAGCGCCTGGGCCCGCAGCTGCCGCAGCGAGCGCGCCATCGACCGGCCGATGAGCCACGACAGCAGCAGCGCGATGAGCATGACCAGGACGATCACGGAGGTGGCGACGATGGCGTCGGTGCGCTGCGAGGCACTGCGGTTGGCGGCGCCCTCGATCGCGTCCTCGAGCAGCTCCTGCTCGATGGTGCGGATGTAGTCCAGCTCGCTGGTGCTGGCGAGCCACCACTCCTCGGGGGTCACGCCGACGGCGGCGCCCCGGGCGCGGGAGATGACCTGCTGCTGGAGGCGGGCGACCGTGCCGACGGCGGTCTGGCGCAGGTTGCGGTCGTAGAGGGCCAGGTGCCGCGGGCTGGCGGAGTCGCGGAAGCGCTCGGCGGCGGCCACCTGCCGCGCCTGGATCTCGGAGAACGTCTCGAAGTCGTCAGGGGCGAACTTGCCGGCGCTGGCGGCCGCGAAGATCCGCCCGCGCAGCTGGTCCTTGAGCTCCTTGGCCTGCGCGAGGTCCATGAGGGAGGCGACCTCGGTGACCGACTGGGAGTCGCCGCCGATGTCGGGGCGGTCGGGGACGAGCCCGAACAGGTGCTGGATGGTGGAGGAGTACTGGTCGAAGACCGCGTCCTGGCGCAGCCACCGCTGCTTGACGCCCTCGCGGACCAGCTGCAGGTCGGCGAAGTCGGCGGCGACCCGGTTCTGCGACTGGTTGAAGATCGGGTTGGCCAGCAGCGGGCGGGCGGCGGCGGAGAAGGCGGCGAGGGCCGCGTCGGTGGCGGCGTAGTTCGCGGCCAGCTCCTGGTTGCTCGAAGTCGAGCCACTCGGCGCTTGGACGGTGGTCGATTTGGCGAGAACTCCGGCCGTTCGGTCCCTTTCCAGCTGCAGATAGTGGATCAGATTGGTCAACTGGCGGCCGACCTTGACCCCTTGGGCGAATTGGTCAAGCTTGGAGGCGTCCTGGACGGAGGCGTTGATCTGGACGCCGGCGATGACGAGGAAGGCCACGGCGGGCAGCACGAGGACGGCGGCGAGCTTGGTCGGCACGCGCCAGTCGCGGACCCGGAACAGCGACGCGCTGCGCCGCTGCGGCTCCCCTGGCCTGCGGCGCCGGTGGCTGTTCACCTTCATGACGACGGCGGGAGCCCTCGATGAAGGTGGCGAAGCGAAGGTCTGCACCCCTCACACCTTTCGCATGCGTCATCGCGCTGCCTGGGCAGCGTGCGAGCCTTATCAAACCAGGGTTGCGACATCTGTCCAACCACGGCATTGTGGTCCAGGTCACATTACTTGGCATTCGACTTCGGGGTTGAAACGCATCGACCAGACGGGAAGGATACGCACCGTCCGACCAGCCGCGTGTCCCAAGGAGCTTCCTGTCGTGCACACCCTCGGCCGCCGGCCCGCCGTGGCCGCGTTCGCCGTGGTCACCGCGCTGCTTCTGACCGCCTGCACGAGCAAGGGCAACCCCGCGCCGAAGCCGCCGGCGTCGATCGCGATCGGCCTGCTGGTCTCCACGACCGGGCCGAACGCCGCGATCGGCCAGCAGGCGCAGCTCGGCGCGAAGCTCGCGATCGAGCTGGTCAACAACGACGTCACGGACCTGAAGCTGCCCCTGCCGCTGGCCGCCGGCGCCGGCCTGCGCAACGGCACGAAGCTCACGCTCGTCGTCGGCAACAGCGACAGCGCGCCGGAGAAGGTCGAGAAGGAGGCGTCGCGGCTCGTGCACGACGGCGCCGTCGGGCTCGTCCTGGCCGACACCCTGGACGTCGCCGCCCCCGCCGGCCGCGAGACCGACACCATCGGCGTCGCGCTCGTCGACGCGCTGAGCACCGCGGACACGTTCGCCGACCTCAACCGGGCGGCGCACTTCCGCATCCAGCCCAGCGACCGGCAGGCGATCTCGACCGCACTGGCGCTGCTGTACCGGGAGCGCGACACCGGCGACGAGTTCAAGCGGGTCATCACCGCGATGGGCAAGGCCAGCGGCACCGTCGGCGAGGAGCTCGCCAACGTGCGCGCCTCGATCGAGGACCTCAGCCTCGCCGCCGGCTACGAGATCGGCGGCAAGCAGCAGATCGCCCTGGAGTCCGGCGGCGCCGGCGACAGCAGCTTCGTCGAGAAGGGCGACGCCGTCCTCGCTTTCGTGCTCAACGCGCAGGACGCGGCGGCCGCGGTGGAGCTCGCCGGCCGGCTCAAGGGCAAGGCGCCGGTCATCGCGCTCGGCCCCGGTGTCGGGGCGCTCGACACGGTCAAGGGCAACAACCAGGTGCTGCGGGCCACGGGCTGGTCCGGGGACTTCGCGGGGCGCAACCCCGTCGCGAGGGTCGTCGGCGGCATGTACGAGCAGGCGTTCCACGCCAAGCTGACCGAGGTCGCGGCGGCCGCGTTCACCGCGACGATGCTGCTCGCGCTGGCGATGAACACCGTCACCACCGACCTGAGCCCGCCGACGATCCGCAACGCGGTGCAGCAGTTCTCGCTGCCGGCGACCCAGATCGTCATGCCGTGGAACGGGATCCGGTTCGACGGCGCCGGCTACAACCAGCTCGGCGCCTGCGTCGTCGAGCAGCACGCCCCCAACGGCTACCTGGTGATCCACCCCGTCGAGCTGGCGGCTACCCCGACGCTGAGCCTGTAGCCGCGAGCAGCCGCCGCAGCTCGTCGGGCTTCTGGTACAGCTCGTTCAGGTCGAGCACCTCGCCGCCGGGCGCGACCAGGCGCCGGGCCACCAGGGGGTGCTCCCGCCGCCAGCCCTGCCGCAGCAGCGTGTGCTCGACGAGCACGGACAGCAGCACGACACCCATCCACGGCGGCGCCGGCTGGTCGTCGGCGGCGGTCTCGCCGCGCCGGGCCCGCTCCACGTCGACCGGCCGGCGCAGCAGGGTGCCGGCCAGCTCGTCACGGTCGTCCGGGTCGCGGCCGAGCACGGCCCGCACCGCCCGCACGTATTCGCGGGCCTGGCGCTCGACCTCTGCGCCGTACACCTCGACCGGCAGCTGCTCGAAGCGCGTCCACTCCCCGTCGCCCCCGATCACCTCGGCGGCGAGCGTGCGCTCCTCCTCGGCGGTCAGGGTTTCCACGTCGACGGCGTCGCCGGCCAGTCCGGGCCGGGGCGCCTCGCCGATGGCGCGCAGCTCGGCGGCGAGCCCGGGGTGCCGCAGCGGCACCTCGTCGAGCAGCGCGCCGCCGTCGACCGCCGGCGCGCCCCACCGCGACAGGCGCAGCCGCCAGCCGGCGTGCAGGTCCGAGATCCGCACCGGCACCGGTTCGGCGGCCGGTTCGGCGGCACCGTCAGGGGTGAGCAGGTGGCGGCCCTCGGCCGCGGCGAACGCGGCGAACGCCGCCTCGATCGTCGCGGCCCGCAGCAGCGCCGCGGCCGCGTCCTCGACGCCGGACAGCCCGCCACCGCCCGCGGCGATCGCCGCCGCGTCACGGACCTGCTCCACCGCGACCCGCAGCGGACCCGTCGCGGCGTGCACCTTGGCGTCCGCCGCCGCCACGAGCAGACCGCGGACCAGCTCGGGGTGCTTCGTGTCCGGCAGCGCCAGCTCGTGCGCCAGGACGATGCGCAGATGGTCGGCGGGCAGCCCCCACACCAGGGGCAGCCCGACGCGCAGCACGCCGCCGGTGAACCGGACGGTGCCGGACCCGGCGAGGGTGACCGCGACCGGTGGGGTCGCGTCCGCGTACTTCGCCGCCTCGGTCACGAGCGAGTGCAGGACCGTGTGGCGGGCGGCGGTCACCTTGGCGGTGTCGGGGCCCCAGTGCTCCTTCATGGGCGCCGGGCCGGCACCGCGCAGCAGCCGGCGGCCACGCCAGGCGGCCAGCCCGCCGGGAAGTCTCGCCATGCGCCTCAGTGTGCCGCACCCCGCCTGGTAGCTGGGGGAGGCGCTCCGGCGGGACTGACGCCGGCCGATGCGAAACTGGGTACTTCCCAGTAACTTACTGGTGAGTCACCATGAGGCGTGCGATATGACGTGGTGGTCATCGGTTCGGGCTTCGGCGGCAGCGTGACCGCGCTCCGCCTCGCCGAGAAGGGCTACTCGGTCGCGGTCCTGGAGGCCGGCCGGCGCTTCGCCGACGACGAGTTCCCCAAGACGTCGTGGGACGCCAAGCGCTTCCTGTGGGCACCGGCCCTGCGCTGCTTCGGCGTCCAGCGGCTCAAGCTGCTGCGCAACGTGCTGGTGCTGTCCGGCGCCGGCGTCGGCGGCGGGTCGCTGATCTACGCCAACACCCTCTACCGGCCGCTCGAGCAGTTCTACGACGACCCGCAGTGGCGCGGCATCGCCGACTGGCGCGCCGAGCTCGCGCCCTTCTACGACCAGGCCGAGCGCATGCTCGGCGTCAGCGTCTACCACCGCATGACCCGGGCCGACCTGGCGATCAAGGCCGTCGCCGAGCGGATGGGCGTCGGCGACACCTTCCATCAGACCCCCGTGGGGGTGTACTTCGGCAAGTCGGGCGTCGACCCGTACTTCGGCGGGGCCGGACCGCTGCGTCACGGCTGCGAGCACTGCGGCTCATGCATGACCGGCTGCCGGGTCGGCGCGAAGAACACCCTGGTGAAGAACTATCTGCACCTGGCTGAGCGGCTCGGCGCAGAGGTCCACCAGTTGACGACGGTGGCGTCGGTACGACCTGAGGACGGTGGCTATCGCGTCGACACCCGCGGGACCGGGCGGCGGCGGGACCGCCGGGCGTTCCACGCGGCGCAGGTCGTGTTCGCCGCCGGCGCCCTCGGCACCCAGGAGCTGCTGCTGCGGATGCGCGCCGACGGGCAGCTGCCCGGGCTGTCGGCGAAGGTCGGCACGCTCACCCGCACCAACTCCGAGTCCATCCTCGGCGCCCGCTCGCTGCGCAAGGACGTCGACTTCACCGACGGCGTGGCGATCACCAGCTCGTTCCACCCCGACGCGCACACGCACATCGAGCCCGTCCGGTACGGACCCGGCTCCAATGCCATGGGGCTGCTGCAGACCGTCCTCACCGACGGCGGGCCGCTGCGGCCGCTGCGCTGGTTCGGGGCGTTCTTCCGGCACCCGATCCGGCACACCCGGGTGCTCTCCGTGCGGCGCTGGTCGCACAAGACGGTGATCGCCCTGGTCATGCAGTCGCTGGACAACTCGCTCAACGTCCGGCTCCGCCGCGGCTGGACCGGCCGTCGCAAGCTCACCACGTCGCAGGGCCACGGCGAGCCCAACCCGGCCTGGATCCCGGCCGGCAACCACGCCGTCCGGCTGCTCGCCGAGGAGATCGGCGGCATGCCCGGCGGCAGCTGGACCGAGGTCTTCAACATCCCGGTCACCGCGCACATCCTCGGCGGCGCGCCGATCGGCGACTCGCCGGAGCACGGGGTCGTGGACGCCTACCACCGCGTCTACGGCCACCCCGGCCTGCACGTGGTCGACGGCGCCGCGGTCAGCGCCAACCTGGGCGTCAACCCGTCCCTGACGATCACCGCCCAGGCGGAGCGGGCCATGTCCATGTGGCCCAACCGCGGCGAGGAGGACCCCCGGCCGCCGCTCGGCGAGACCTACGTCCCGGTGCCACCCGTCCCGCCGGCCAACCCCGCCGTCCCGGCCGGCGCGCCGGCGGCGTTGCGCGTCACCGCCGTGCCGGCGCCGCGACGGCGACAGGAGCACCATTCGTGACGAACGTGCGCGGCACCGCGGTACCGACGCAGCAACGGCGACAGGAGCGCCTTTCGTGACGAACGTGCGCGGCACCGCGGTACCGACGCGGCAAAGGCTGAAAAGAGCGGCAGTGAGGCGCAGGTCACCCCGGGGCGCCGACTAGGCTCGACGCATGACCACGCCGCCGCCGGTTCTCGTCGTCGACTTCGGTGCCCAATACGCGCAGCTGATCGCCCGCAGGGTGCGCGAGGCGCACGTGTATTCCGAGATCGTCCCGCACTCGATGCCGGTCGCGGACATGCTCGCCAAGCGCCCCGCCGCGATCATCCTGTCCGGCGGCCCCTCCTCGGTCTACGAGGAGGGCGCCCCGCAGGTCGACCCCGCCCTGTTCGACGCCGGCGTGCCGGTCTTCGGCATCTGCTACGGCTTCCAGGCGATGGCGGTCGCGCTGCGCGGCGAGGCGAGCCACACGGGGCTTCGCGAGTTCGGCGGCACCCCGCTGAGCATCGCCGAGGGCGGCGGCGTGCTGCTGCGCGGCCTGCCCGACGCCCAGTCGGTGTGGATGAGCCACGGCGACTGCGTCACCGCCGCCCCGGCCGGCTTCACGGTCACCGCGGGCTCGCCGGCCGCGCCGGTCGCCGCGTTCGAGGACGTGTCGCGGCGGCTCGCCGGCGTGCAGTTCCACCCGGAGGTCGCGCACACCCCGCACGGCCAGGAGGTGCTGCGCCGGTTCCTGCACGACATCGCCGGCATCGAGCCCACCTGGACGTCCAACAACATCATCGAGGAGCAGGTCGAGGCGATCCGCGCCCGTGTCGGCAGCAAGCGCGTGCTGTGCGCGCTGTCCGGCGGCGTCGACTCCGCCGTCGCCGCGGCCCTCGTGCACAAGGCCGTCGGCGACCAGCTGACCTGCGTCTTCGTCGACCACGGCCTGCTGCGCGCCGGCGAGGCCGAGCAGGTCGAGAAGGACTACGTCGCCGCCACCGGCATCAACCTGAAGGTCGTCGACGCCTCCGCGCGCTTCCTCGGTGCCCTGGCCGGCGTGACCGACCCGGAGCAGAAGCGCAAGATCGTCGGCCGGGAGTTCATCCGGGTCTTCGAGCAGGCCGCCCGCGACCTGGACGCGGAGGAGCACGTCGAGTTCCTCGTCCAGGGCACCCTCTACCCCGACGTGGTCGAGTCCGGCGGCGGCACCGGCACCGCCAACATCAAGTCGCACCACAACGTCGGCGGCCTCCCCGACGACCTGCAGTTCGCGCTGGTCGAGCCGCTGCGGACGCTCTTCAAGGACGAGGTGCGCGCGATCGGCGCCGCGCTCGGCCTGCCCGAGGAGATCGTCATGCGGCACCCGTTCCCCGGGCCCGGCCTGTCGATCCGGATCATCGGCGCCGTCGACGAGGAGCGGCTCGCCATCCTGCGCGCGGCCGACCTGATCGCCCGCGAGGAGCTCACCGCCGCCGGCCTGGACCGGTCGGTCTGGCAGTTCCCGGTCGTGCTGCTCGCCGACGTCCGCAGCGTCGGCGTCCAGGGCGACGGCCGCACCTACGGTCACCCGATCGTGTTGCGCCCCGTCTCCAGCGACGACGCCATGACCGCCGACTGGTCCCGGCTGCCGCACGAGCTGATCGCGAAGATCTCCACCCGGATCACCAACGAGGTCCGCGAGGTCAACCGCGTGGTGGTGGACGTGACGTCCAAGCCGCCGGGCACCATCGAGTGGGAGTGAGTGTTTCTTCATTCACCCATTGGTCTGAGCGTCGCTCTTGCGACTGGCCTGAAATGCCGGACAATTTATCGACGTGACTCCTGCGTTACAGCCGCTGCGGCGCATCGCGGCCTACTGCGTCATCGCTGACTCCGACGAGTTCCTGCTGGTCCGGGCGTCGGCGAAGGCCGGCACGCCCGGAGTCTGGTCGCTGCCCGGCGGGGCTGTCGACCACGGTGAGCAGCCGGTCGACACCGTCGTGCGGGAGACCGCCGCGGAGACCGGCCTGTCCGTCGCCGTCGCCCGGCTGCGCGACGTGCTCGCCGACATGCGGGCGCTGCCCGACCGCGGCCTGACCATCCACACCGACCGCCTCATCTACGAGGTCACCGTGCGCGGCGGCGCGCTGCGCGACCGCGTCGGCCAGCCCACCGACCTGGCCCGCTGGGTCACCCGCGAGGAGGCCGAGCAGCTGCCGCTGCGCCGCTTCACCGCCGACGCGCTCGGCCTGCGGGAGGCCGCGGTCGACCTGCGCCCCGACGGTGTGCCCGAGGTGCCGTCCTTCTACGCCGTGCCCGGCCCCGACGGCCTGCACCGCGCCCAGCGCTTCGCCGCCTACGCCGTCTGCACCGACCGGCGCAACCGGGTCCTGCTGACCCGCATCTCCGACGGGTACCCGGGCGGCGGCTCCTGGCACCTCCCCGGCGGCGGGACCGACTTCGGCGAGCAGCCCGGCGTGGCGCTCATCCGCGAGCTGGTGGAGGAGACCGGGCAGGAGGGCCACATCGTCGAGCTGCTCGGGGTGGCGTCGCACCGGGACGCGGCCCAGCTCGGCCCCGAGGGGTACCCGATCGACTGGCACGGCGTCCGCGCGTTCTACCGCGTCCAGGTGCCGCGCTCCAGCCGTCCCGTGATCCACGACGTCGGCGGCTCGACCGCCGAGGCCCGCTGGTTCGACCCCGAGGACCTCGACGAGCTGCAGCTGACGGAGGTCACCGAGGAGGCGCTGCGCGGGGCGGGCCTGCGCTAGCTCCTGCCTTTGCCATTTTGGTCTTTTTGCTCTGTTTGTGCTTTTGCTGTGCTTTGTGTGGTGCTGCCCGGTCCTGCTCTGCGGCGGGCGCGTTCTACGCTTGGCGCCATGTGCGCAGCCCGGGTGATCACCGTCTACGGCCGTCGACCCGGAGGGACCGACGACGTCGGCGGGCCGGTCCGGCACGGCGAGAGCCCCGCGACCGCGATGGTCCGGCACTTCGTCGAGCAGGCCGACCTGTCCGTCGTGGTGCTCTCGGTGCTCGACGTGCACGCCGTCATCACGCCCGACCTGCACGAGGACCGGGTGGTCTTCGAGGTCGCCCCGGCCCCCGGCGCGGCCGTCGGCGACTTCACCGAGCGGCCCGACCCCAACGGGCTGCCGACCGGGCAGCGCTTCGCCGCGTACGGCTTCGTCACCGATCCCGCCGGCCGGGTGCTGCTCACTCAGATCGCCCCCGGCTACCCCGGCGCCGGCAAGTGGCACCTGCCGGGCGGCGGCACCGACCCCGGCGAGCAGCCCGGCGAGGCGCTGCTGCGCGAGCTCGTCGAGGAGACCGCCCAGCACGGGGAGATCACCGAGCTGCTCGGGGTCACCCACCGGCGCAACCCGGGCGCGATCGGCCCGGAGGGTTACCCGATCAACTGGCACGCCGTACGGGCGCTCTACCGCGTCCTGGTGCCCTCGCCGACCACACCCAGAGTGACCGAGGCCGCCGGCGGATCGACCGCGGCCGCGGCCTGGTTCGACCGGGCCGAGCTCTCCGGCCTTCAGCTCACGGAGGTGGTCCAGTGGGCCGCCTCACTCCCGCGACGGGACAGTGATCGTGGTCGTTAAGATAAATTACAGGTGAATTTGGTACTACGCTGAGTAGTCCGGCATCAGCACCCGACGAGCATGTTTCTAGGCTGGTTCCTATCTGAGCCATCGCCAAGCGCGACACGATATGCGATGGTGTAGATCGCGAGGCAGTCTCGCGAAGACGGACACAGTGGGGCAAAGGGCCCCGGAATGCGACCGTGGGAACCCCGTTCCTGCATGGAGGATCAGTGCCGAGAGCACCTTGGCAGCGACGACGCACCACGGACAGTCCGCGCCCCGGTGGCAGCAGACAGTGGGCGGGCCGGCTGCGACGCAGCGGTTCGCTCGCCCGCCAGGTGCTCTTCGCCGGGCGGGTCGGTCGTCGCGGTGACGGCAACGTCGCCGGCGCCACCTCGCTGCTCATGCCGCCGCCCGCCGAGACCGAAACCCGCGAGGGCAGGGTCCGGCTCCCGCGCCTGCGTATGCGCCGCCGTGACGGACTGTCACGAGACGTGGTGTCTGTCGCGCCGGTCAGCCCCGCCGTCCCGTCGGTCTCCCTGGGTACGGAAGAGGCGTCGAGCTTCAGCATCCCGCTGCTGCCCGGCGAGCGCACCGTCGGCCGCCGCATCCGCTTCGCCCTGGCCAACGCCTGCACTATCAGCAGCCTCCTGCTGGGCCTGTGCGCGATCTTCGTCGCCGTGAACCACGGCGACGTCCGCATCGCCGCCACCCTGCTGATCGCCTGCGTCGTCTTCGACGGCCTGGACGGCTTCCTGGCCCGCCGCCTCGGCGTCGCCAGCCCGTTCGGCGCGCAGATGGACTCTCTCGCCGACATGTGCTCCTTCGGCCTGGCCGCGCCCGTCGTCGTCTACGCCTGGCTGAGCGACTCGGCCCCGGCCGCCGCCCTCGTGCCCGCCTGCGCGCTCGTGGCCGCCTGCGCCGCGATCCGCCTGGCCCGCTTCAACGTCTCCCCGAAGGACGGCCGCTTCTTCTGTGGCGTCCCGACCACCATGTGTGCGGCGGTGCTCGCCCTCGCCACGCTGATCGCCCCGGAGATGCCCCCGGCACTGCGCGTGGCCGGCGTCGCGCTGCTCGGCCTGGCGATGGTGTCCAGCTTCCCGTATGCGAAGCTCGCCCGCCTGGTGAAGCTGCCGCCGTGGCTCTTCGCCCTGCCGGTGGTCGGTGCTCTGGTGGACTTCCGCCTGACGTTCGTCGCCGTGGTCCTGGCGTACCTGGTGAGCGGCCCGATCCTCTGGCTCCGCCAGCGCCGCCACGCCGCCGCCTGACCTTCCCGCACCTCGCAGCGCCCCGCCTCCGGCTGCCCGGACGCGGGGCGCTTCGCTATTCCCTTGACCCGATACTGCGACCGACCACCACCCGGACAGGCGCCACGCGATCCACCTTCGGTTCCAGCCATCAACTTGAGGGCGGACGACGCAACATCTGGCGTAAAGGCCGCAAACCCGGGCATTGACCAGTGTCTGTCGGGGTGGTGCAGAGCGCTGGGTGCCGGTGCGCCGGAAGGTGGGCGAGCGTGTGGCCGTCGCCGTGCGCGGAGTGCTGATCGCAAGGTCTGCCGGAGGTGGGCGAACGTGCGGCCGTCGCTGCGTGCGGGGTGCTTGGGCTGCCCTTGGCTCAAGTGCCGCGCTCGGTGCCGTGCGGATGGACGTTGCACGATCCGCCCCGGTTTAGAGAGCAGCTTGGGGGGTGGATCGCGCAGGCTCTGTGGCGCAAAGGCCGTAATGCCGGGCATTGATCAGCGTCTGTCGAGTGGGGCGGGGTGCTGGGAACAGGTGTGCCGGGAGCTGGGCGAACGCGTGGTTGGCGCCGTACGCGGGGGCTGCCGGTTCGCGGGCGGGTGTGCCGTGCCGGGGCCGGGGGAGTGTGATCTCCGCCGGCCCCGGGGAGGACGGGCTCAGAGCCAGGTGGCGATGACCGTCGAGCCGCCGACGACCCGGTCGCCGGGGGCGACCGCGGGGGTGGCCTTGTCGGCGGGCAGGTAGACGTCGGTGCGGGAGCCGAAGCGGATCAGGCCGAAGCGCTCACCCTTGGCGAGCAGGGAGCCGACCGGGGCGCGCTGCACGATGCGGCGGGCGATCAGGCCCGTGCGCTGGACGACGGCGACGGGGCCGTGGGCGGTCTCCAGCAGCGTGTACGCCGCGACGTTGTGCTCGGCCTCCGGCTTCATCGCGGCCGCGTAGCCGCCGTCCTCGACGAAGTAGTCGACGACCTTGCCCGCGACCGGGGCGCGGTTGACGTGGACGTCGAGGACGGACAGGAAGACCGCGATGCGGAGGAACTCGATGTCGCCGAAGCGCTTGTCGTGCAGGCGCTCGACGCCGAGGACCTTGCCGTCGCTGGCGGCGACCACGGCGCTCGCGTCCTCGGGGACGTCGCGCTGCGGGTCGCGGAAGAACGCGGCGACGGGCGCGGCGGCCAGGGCCGGGACCAGCCACAGCTTCGACTTCGGCCGGGCGGCCTTGGCCAGGGCGGCGAGGCCGAGCGCGATGCCGGCGGCGGCGACGCCGTTGGAGTCGATGTGCATGCCCCGGGTGAGGGGGACGCTGGAGGGGCGCAGCGCCGGCAGCAGGTTGTGCGCCGCGGCGTGGTGGGCCGGGGTGTGCCGGAGGCGGTGCACGCGGACCGGCGGCACGTTGCGCAGGACGAGGTCGCTGCCCACGCCGTACAGCGCGGCCTGGCGCTCCACCTCGTCGGCGGCGCCGCTCGGCAGGCGGGTCGCCGGGACGACGACCGTGAGGACGCCGCCGGTGGTGACGAGCTTGGTCAGGCCGGCGAGGACGGCCCGGGCGTCGTCGGCGCTGCCCGCGAGGGGCTCGGCCAGGATCACCACGTCGGCGGGCTCCGCCTCGGTGAGCGACTCGACGACGCGGGTCCGGTCGGACACCCAGCGCCCCTGCCGCTCGACGTGCTCCCGGAGCGCCGCGACGGCCCCGGCGGCCGCCGAGGCGCCGGACGTGGCGACGATGGTCAGGCGGTCGTCGGGCAGCAGCGCGTCGATCGCCGCCGCGAGCGTGGCGGAGCCGGCCGCGGCGCCGACCAGGAGGCCGGTCTTGGGCCCGCCGTGACGGGCGAGCTCGGAGGCGAGGACCCGGGCGGCGCGGTCACCGATCTGGATCGGGCGGCGGGAGACGCCGGACGCGCCGCCAACGGGAAATTGGGTCATGTCTGAAGGGCTCCTCAAGAAATACCTGCAAACGAAAAGGCCGGCGGGGGAACGCGCCCCGCCGGCCCAGCATATTCCGTGACTAGTCCGCGTCGTCCGGGTCGTACGCGGGAGGCGCCGAAGAAGCCGGCGGCGCCGACGTGGCGGGCACCGAACTGGACGGCTTGTCGGACTTGTCGGAGCGCAGCGCCCCGAGCAGCCCCAGCAGGCCGAAGACGATCAGTCCGATGGCGACGATCCAGCCGGCGTTGAGATTGACCGAGACCGCTTGGTTGAAGAGCCAGACGATGACGATGCCGAGGAAGATCAGGCCGAACGTGAGGGAGAGGCCATCGGTGCGGTGCGGCTTCACCGGGTCACCTCCAGGTTGCCGTAGCGAAGGTCGAGGTCGAGGTGCAGCTTGCCGCCGCCGGCGCCGTCGGTGCCGAGGTCGGTGAACTCGTTGGTCTGGTTGAACCCGCCGCACTCGCGCCCCAGGACGCGGCAGTCGCCGCCCTCGACCCGGACGTCGACGGACACGTCCACGTTCTTCGGCAGGATGATCTGCATGTTGCCGCCGTACCCGACGCGGAAGCTGATGTTGACGTCCTGGCCGGTGAAGTCCACCTGGCGGAGGTCGGCGTGGATGTTGCCGAAGTCGGTGCGGTAGTCGCTGTCGAGCTCGGTGACGGACATCGGGTTGATGTTGATGTTCTCGACGTCCTTCGTGCTCGGGCCGTCCATCGTCGACGCGGTCGAGATGGCGAGGGCGAGGCTCAGCACGACGCCGAGCAGGATCATGAGCCGGGCCCGGCCGAACCACGCGCCCACGATCAGGCCGAGCGCGACGATCGCGAGCGGCACCGCGAAGTACGTGCTGACCAGGAAGTCGAACGTGGTCACCTCGAGCGCGGCGAGCACGCCGAGCGACAGGCAGATCAGCGAGAAGATGACCCGGCCGAGGCGGGAGCGCGGCTTCGGGGGCTTCGGGGGCTTGGGCGGCTGCGGGGCGAGCCCCGGGTACGGCGACGCGGGCGCCCCCGCCGGGTAGCCGAGCGACGCCGCGTAGGGGCTGCTCCCGCTGAACGGCCCGTGCGGCGCGAACGGCGGCCGGTAACCGGTCGGCGGCAGCGGTGGCAACGGCGGCAGCGGCGGCACGAGCGGTGCCGGCGGCACGGACGGCCGGGCGGGTGCCGGCGTCGCCGGGGTGGCGGCCGGGACGGGCTGGGTCACGGCGGTCTGGTGTTGCAGCCACGCCGGGTGTACGCCTGGCGTCTTGCCGACGGATCCGCCACCGCGCCCGGTGTACGACGGTCCGGCGGACTGGAACGGCGGCACCGACGGCGGGAACGGCGCGGCGGCCGCCGGGCCCGGCACGAACGGCCCGGGCGGCGTCGGCGGCATCGGCGGCATCCAGGGCCGGCCGCCCCCCAGCGGGCCGCCCGGTTGGTCCGGCTGCGGCCCGGGCGGCAGGTTGCCCTGGCCGCGGACGAGCAGCGCCACCACCCCGATGACCACCGCGAGCCCGACCGCGGCCGCGCCGACGTTGCGGGACATGACCAGCAGGAACGCCAGCACCGCGCCGACGCCGATCACGATCGCGACCGGGGCGGACGTGGTCGACCTGCCCCGGCCGAGCAGCGCCTCCAGCGGGGAGCCGGTGTCGCCCTCGGCGGGCAATAGGAGCCAGCCCAGCAGGTACGCGACGATGCTGACCCCGCCGGCGAGCGTGAGCACGGCGAAGATGACCCGCCACAGCGTCGGGTCGGTGTTCGTGGCACGGCCGATCGCGGCGCACACCCCGGCGACGTACCGGCCGTGCTGCGGCCGCACGAGGTTGCTGCGGCTGAATCCGAACGGCGGCACCCCTCCGGCCGCCGTTCCGAACGCCCCAGGACCACCAGGACCACCAGGCCCACCAGGACCACCGGGCCCACCAGGACCACCGGGCCCACCAGGACCGCCGGGCCCATCGGAACCACCAGGACCACCGGCGCCGCCGGTGGGAGGAGGGCCGGGTGGTGGCGGGCCGGCCGGTCCGGCACCCGCGGGCGTGAAGCCACCGGACGGCGGCCCGAAGTCCTCCGACGCGGGCTCCTCCCGCTCCACCTTGGTCAGATGAAGCTTCGGCTCCGCGGGCACGGTCGCCGCCTCCCAGGCAAGATCCCCGGCGCCGCTGACGGGCGGCACGCTGGCGGGCGGCACGCTGACGGGTGCGACAGGGGCTTCCTGCGACGTGGCGGCGTCGGAGGCGGCGGCAGTGGCGGCATCGGCGGCGTCGTCGGGCCCGTCGGGCAGGTAGTCCGCCGCGTAGCTGGGCGCCACTCGTACACCATCCGGCTCTTGATCTTCTGCACGTGCTCTTGCGGCCGCCGGCTCGTCGGCGGCAGGCGGGTTCGTCATGCCACCGATCGTCGCCGACCCGGAGCCCTCCGCGCCTCAGGCATCGACCCTGACACCACCCTGATTTGCCGGTTCCGGGGCGGCTCGGAGTGGTCCGGGCGTCGGTCGGCGTGTGACGATCTGGTGGAACCCAGTTCCGACCGCGAGCCGAAACGAGTCCGATGACCAGCCCAGTGCCCGTCCGCCGCCTCTACCGCGAGCCCGCGGACCGGGTCGTCGCGGGGGTCGCCGCCGGCATCGCCGCGCACCTCGGCGCCTCCGTGGTGCTGGTGCGGGTGGCGTTCGTGCTGCTCGCGGCGTTCAACGGGCTCGGCGCGCTGCTCTACGCGGCGTTCTGGGCGGTGCTGCCGATGCCGCCGCACGTGCGGTCGGGCCGGCGCAACGTCAACCAGCTCTTCTCGTTCCTCGCGCTCGGCGTCGGCATGGTGCTGCTGGTGCTGATGGCCGGGCCCAGCGACGGCATCCAGGCGGTGATCGGCTGGCTGGCCGCCGTCATCGCGCTCGGCGCCGGCATCATCTGGCACCAGGCCGACCCGAAGCGGCGCGAGCGCTGGTCGGCGACCGTGCCCGGGATGCCCTGGCTCGGCGCCGTGATGGACAACAACCGCAAGTCCTACCTGGTCCGGTTCATCGGCGGCGGCCTGCTCGTCATCGTCGGCATCATCGGCGCGTTCGTGGTGGGGGTGCCGATCTCCGGCGCCACGCTCGCCTCGATCGGCTACGGCCTCGGCTTCGCCGCGGTCGCCCTCGCCGGCGTCGGCCTCGCCCTGGCCCCGCTGCTCTACCGCATGTTCACGCAGCTCAGCACGGAGCGCGAGGCGCGGGTGCGCGAGCAGGAGCGGGCCGAGCTGGCCGCGATGATCCACGACCAGGTGCTGCACACCCTGGCCCTGATCCAGCGCAACGCCGGCGACCTGAAGGAGGTCCAGCGCCTCGCCCGCGGGCAGGAGCGGACCTTGCGAAACTGGCTGTACAAGCCCACCGCGTCGCCGACGGAGAAGTTCAGCGCCGCGCTGGAGGAGGCGTCGGCCGAGGTCGAGGACACGTTCGCGATCGCGGTCGAGACCGTCGTCGTCGGTGACGTCGACGTCGACGAGCGGGTCGGGGCGATCGTCGCCGCCGCCCGCGAGGCCCTGGTCAACGCGGCCAAGCACGCCAAGGTCCAGACCGTCTCGCTCTACGCGGAGGTCGAGCCCGACTGCGTGAGCGTGTTCGTCCGCGACCGGGGCGTCGGCTTCGAGCTCACCGCCGTCGAGTCCGACCGGCACGGCGTGCGAGGCTCGATCCTGGCCCGCATGCGGCGCCACGGGGGCAAGGCGGAGATCCGCAGCACACCGGGCGACGGCACCGAGGTGCGGTTGAGCCTGCCCATCGATACGGAGAAGTGATGACTGACGAGACCCAGCGCCTGCGGGTGTTCCTGGTCGACGACCACGCCATGTTCCGGGCGGGGGTCCGCGCCGAGCTCGGCGTGCACGTCGACGTGATCGGTGAGGCCAGCGGGGTCGCGGAGGCGGTGCAGAAGATCAGCGCGCTGGAGCCCGACGTGGTGCTGCTGGACGTGCACATGCCCGACGGCGGCGGCCGGGCCGTCCTCGACGCGATGCGCCGCGCGCGGCCGCAGGTGAAGTTCCTGGCGCTGTCGGTCTCCGACGCCGCCGAGGACGTCATCGGGCTGATCCGGGCCGGCGCGCGGGGGTATGTCACCAAGACCATCTCGCCGGACGAGCTCGCCGACGCGATCCGCCGGGTCGCCGACGGCGACGCCGTCTTCAGCCCGCGCCTGGCCGGCTTCGTGCTCGACGCGTTCGCCGCGCGCCCCGACGCGCCGGTCGCCGACCCGGAGCTCGACCAGCTGACCAACCGCGAGCGCGAGGTCCTGCGGCTGCTGGCGCGCGGTTACGCATACAAGGAGATCGCCAAGGAGCTCTACATCTCGATCAAGACGGTCGAGACGCACGTGTCCAACGTGCTCCGCAAGCTGCAGATGTCGAACAGGTACGAGCTGTCCCGCTGGGCCGCGGATCGCCGTCTGGTCTGATTTTTTTCGTGGGATTTCCGGACAAACTGGTGTGACTGGTGTGACTGCTGTTGCCGGGGAGGTGACAGGAGGGGTCTCCGACCGCTACAAACGAGCGTCCCCCTGATTCTCGTCAAAGGTGGTCCAGTCACCGTGTCACGCATTTCCCGTATGGCCGGTCTGGCCGCAGCGGTGCTCGTCGGGGGTGTCGTCGCGCTCAGCGGAGCCGGCGCCGCCTACGCCGACACCGTCACCGGCACGCAGGTCTTCATCGATGACGCCGCGCACGCGATCAAGGTCATCAACAAGAAGAACACCAAGACCAACCCCGAGGGCAACGAGACCGCCGCGCCGCGTCTCGGCCTGAAGGTCGCCGGTTCGTCCGAGCCCGTCATCGCGTACTGCATCGACTTCGCGCGCAACATCACGGACCCGGCGTATGTCGAGTCGCCGTGGGCGGGCAACGCCAACTCCTCGCCGACCAAGGAGGAGCTGGGCCGGGTGCTGTGGGTGCTGAACCACGCGTACCCGACCGTCGGCCCCGACGCGCTCCTCGCGGCAGCGAAGGGCACCAAGCCGGCCGGCATCGACGCCACGCTGCTCACCAAGCTGGTCTACGCCGGCACGCAGAGCGCCATCTGGACGATCACCGACGGTGACCTGTTCGCGCTCCGCGACAACAACGAGGGCTTCAACACGGGCAACACGCCGGAGCAGTACGCCGTCATCGTCGCCGTCAGCGAGTACCTCGTGAACGCGTCGAAGGACCCGGCCGCCGACCCGCAGCCGAAGCTCGAGATCAACCCGGCCACCCTGGCCGGCGTGGTCGGCAAGAAGATCGGCCCGTTCACCATCGTCTCCGGTGGTGGCGAGGCCGCCCTCACGGCCACCGGCGGCAAGCTCGTCGACGCGGACGGCAAGGCCGTCACGTCCCTGCCGAACGGCGGCAAGTTCTACGTCGTCGCCGACGCCGTGGGCACCGTGACGATCGACGCCAAGGGCAGTGGCTCCGTGCCGATCGGCCGCATGTTCGTCACCGCGAAGGACCCGAACAAGACGCAGAAGCTGATCCTGGCGGGCGTCGCCGGCACCGAGCTCGAGGCGAAGGCCACGGTCACCGTGAACCCGGCCCCGCCGGAGCTGCCGGTCACCGGTGTGAAGCTCACCGGCGCGATCACCGCCGGCGCGCTGCTCATCGCGGGTGGCGTCGCCCTGCTGCTGGTGGTCCGCCGCCGCCGGCAGGTCCGCTTCACCGCCTAGTTCCTGTCACGTCGCGTGCCCGGTCTTCCTCGGAAGGCCGGGCACGCCGCGTTTCAGGCGGTGTTCTTCAGGCGGTGTTCTTCAGGCGGAGTTCTTCAGGCTGTGCTTCTTCGGGCCGTGCTTCGTCAGGCCGTGTGGAACACGGAGAAGGCCTCGGCGAGGCGGCCCGGCGTCCTCGACGTGGCCGCGAGACGGGCCCGCAGCATGCCGTCCAGGTCCTCCAGGTGCGACGTCTGCGACACGTGCGCCCTGAGTGCCTTGAGCTTCCGCTCGTACGTGTCGGTGACGTCGACCAGGTGGTCCGGGTCCGGTCCGCCCGAATACCAGATCTCGCGGACGGTCCACGCGGGCAGGTCGAGCTCCGTGAACGTGAACGGGTTGCGCGCGTCCGGGTACACCGCGCACGTCGTCGCCTCCCCGGCCGCCAGATGATCGGGGTGGCTCGGCCCGGCGATCCGGTCCCAGCGCCGCAGCGGCGAGTTGGTCAGGACCCGGTCGGGGCGGAACCGGCGGATCGCCGCGGTGATGTCGCGCCGCAGGTCGATCGACGCCGTGAGCACGCCGTCGCGGTAGCCGTCGAGGAACTCGACGTGATCCACCCCGACGACCGCGGCCGCCGCGCGCTGCTCCGCCTCCCGCAGCGCCGGCATCATGGCGCGCGGGGTGTCGTCGAAGCCGCCGGCGTCGCCGCGCGTCACCAGCAGATACCCCACCTCGAGTCCGGCGTCGACCCAGCCGGCGACGGTGCCGGCGCAGCCGAAGTCGACGTCGTCGGGGTGGGCGAACACGCACAGGACCCGCCGCACGTCCTGAAGCGGGGTGGCTGATCTCGGGAAGCTCATGACTTCCTGTTTACCGTTTCATCGCCGGTACCGGCGAACCACCCGCACGGTCCGCGGTCGGCGGCGCGAGTGGGTCTGCCCGTATCGGGGCCGACGACGCCGCACCGCGTCGGCCGGCCCACGTGTCGCCGCCGGTCCGGCCGGCTCCGGCGGTACAGACGCCGCAAACGCCAGGACGCGAACCTCGGCGGTCCGTGCGAGGGCTACAGGGGTCCGCGGCCGGCGCGCAGGATGAGCAGGGCCAGCTGGGTGCCGTCGGCGCCGAGCTCGGCGGAGAAGCGCTCCAGGATCTCCCGCTCGCGCGACAGCACCAGACGCGTGCCACCGGCGGCGACGCGGGTCGCGCCGACCTCGCGGGAGATCGCGGCCCGCTCCTTCCAGAGCGCGACCAGCGCCGCGTCGATCTCGTCGATCCGGTTGCGCAGGCCGGCGATGTGCTCGTCGGCGGCGGGCTGCTGTTCCATGGTGATGGCGGCCATTCTCTCGTCCTTGTCAGCTCTGGCTCTGGTGCCCCGCCCCGGGAACGCGGAACGCCCCGGGCTCGGGAGCCCGGGGCGTCGGTAGGTATCAGCGTTCAGGCGCGACCTACGGCTGCCGGACTCCCGGAGCCGTAAAAAAAGTACGGACGCGCCTGCTCGATCACGTCACCGAGTATGGCACGGCCTTCTGAGCGACGTGAAGTCCTCCGCCGGTTTTCTGTCAGTGGTGCGGCATAGACTCGCCGGTGCGATGCATGCTCTCTTCGATCTTCCCCAGTCAGAGCCGGCCGGCGTGACCGCTCCCGCCGCCCCGGCCCAGCCGTCCCGCGGCCGTGACCCGCAGTCGCTGCTCGAGGGGCTCAACGGCCCTCAGCGCGACGCCGTGATCCACGAGGGCGCCCCGCTGCTCATCGTGGCCGGCGCCGGCTCCGGCAAGACCAAGGTGCTGACCAGCAGGATCGCCTATCTGCTCGCGGCGCGGCACGTGCACCCCGGCGAGATCATCGCGATCACGTTCACCAACAAGGCCGCCGGCGAGATGAAGGAGCGCGTCGCCAACCTCGTCGGCGGGCGCGCCCGGCTGATGTGGGTGTCCACGTTCCACTCCGCCTGCGTGCGCATCCTGCGCGCCGAGCACGGCCACGCCGGCCTCAAGTCGACGTTCTCGATCTATGACGCCGACGACTCGCGCCGGCTCATGCAGCTCGTCATCCGCGAGCTCGACCTCGACCCGAAGCGCTATCCGGCCCGCGGCCTCGCCGCCCAGGTCTCCAACCTCAAGAACGAGCTGGTCGACCCCGAGACCTTCGCGGCCCGGGCGATCGGGCCGGCCGAGCGCGCCCTCGCCGAGGCGTACACGCTCTATCAGCAGCGCCTCACCGAGGCCCATGCCCTCGACTTCGACGACCTGATCATGCGGGTGGTGCACCTGCTGCAGAGCCACCCCGAGGTCGCCGAGACCTATCGCCGCCGCTTCCGCCACGTGCTCGTCGATGAATACCAGGACACCAACCAGGCGCAGTACATGCTGGTGAAGGAGCTCGTCGGCAGCACCGGCGAGCTGTGCGTCGTCGGCGACGCCGACCAGTCGATCTATGCGTTCCGCGGCGCCACGATCCGCAACATCCTCGAGTTCGAGCGCGACTACCCCAACGCCCGCACCATCCTCCTGGAGCAGAACTACCGCTCCACCCAGACGATCCTGTCCGCCGCCAACGCCGTCATCGGGCGCAACACGGAGCGCAAGCCCAAGCGCCTGTGGAGCGACCAGGGCGCCGGCGAGCAGATCGTCGGCTATGTCGCCGACACCGAGCACGCCGAGGCCGACTGGGTCGCCCGCGAGATCGACCGGCTCTCCGACAACGCCGGCGTCCGCCCCGCCGACGTCGCCGTCTTCTACCGCACCAACGCGCAGTCCCGCGTGTTCGAGGAGATGTTCATCCGCTTCGGCCTGCCGTACAAGGTCGTCGGTGGCGTCCGGTTCTACGAGCGCAAGGAGGTCCGCGACGCCCTCGCGTACCTGCGCGCCGTGGTCAACGAGGACGACACCGTCAGCATCCGCCGCGTCCTCAACACCCCGCGCCGTGGCATCGGCGACCGCGCCGAGGCCTGCGTCGAGGCCCTCGCGTCCCGGGAGCGCATCTCCTTCGGCGCCGCCCTGCGCCGCGCCGCGGAGGCCCCCGGCATCTCCACCCGCGCCGTCAACGCCATCGGCGACTTCGTCGCGCTGCTGGACGAGCTGCGCACCCTCGCCGAGACCGCGCTGCCCGAAGAGGTCCTCGAGGCCGCCATCGAGCGCTCCGGCTACCTCGGCGAGCTGGAGGAGAGCACCGACCCGCAGGAGGCCGGCCGCGTCGAGAACCTGCAGGAGCTCGTCAGCGTCGCCCGCGAATACACCGAGCGCGCCGAGGCCACCATCGCCGTCGCCGCCGAGCAGGGCGACGCCACCGCCGCCCCGCCCGCCACCGTCGCCGGCTTCCTGGAGCAGGTCTCCCTCGTCGCCGACGCCGACCAGATCCCCGACGACGACCCCGACCACACCGGCGTCGTCACCCTCATGACCCTGCACACCGCCAAGGGCCTCGAGTTTCCCGTGGTCTTCCTCACCGGCCTCGAGGACAGCGTCTTCCCCCATCAGCGCTCCATGAGCGACCGCAAGGAGCTGGAGGAGGAGCGCCGCCTGGCGTATGTCGGCATCACCCGAGCCCGCCAGCGCCTCTACATCTCCCGCGCCGTCACCCGCTCCGCCTGGGGCCAGCCCGCCTACAACCCGCCGTCCCGCTTCCTGGAGGAGCTCCCACCCGAGCTGGTCCGCTGGGAGCGCACCGACGCCGCGTACACCAGCTGGTCCGGCGGCGGCGGCCACGGCGGCCGCAACACCGGCCCAGCCCAGTCCCGCACGTCCTCCTTCGTCGGCGGCACCCCGAAGGCCGCCCAGCTCGCCGCCAAGCTCGGCCTGGACGCCTCCAAGCTCTCCACCGCCAGCGAGCTCGCCCGCGACATCCCGTCCCTGACCGTCGGCGACCGCGTCAACCACCAGCGCTACGGCCTCGGCCGCGTCCTCGCTGTCGAAGGCACCGGCCCCCGCACCCAGGCCCAGGTCGACTTCGGCGACCAGGTCATGTGGATCGTCCTGCGCCACGCCCCCATCGACAAACTCTGACACCCACCCACCGCTCCCAGCCCGGGACTGGAAGCACCCCATCCTGACCCCGCCGCGACCCGGCTCGCCTTGAGCCCGGTCCGGCTCGGGTCCGCCTCGGGTTCGGTTCACTCGGCCTCGACTGGGCACAGGTCCGCCTCGGCTCCGGTCGGTCTCGGATTCGGCTCGGCACGGGTCCGGCTCGGGTTCGGTTCGCTCGGGTTCGGCTCGGCTCGGGTCCGGCTCAGGTTCGGTTCGCTCGGCCTCGGCTCGGCACAGATCCGGCCTCGGCTCGGCACAGGTCCGGCCTCGGCTCGGCACGGGTCCGTCTCGGGTTCGGCTTGGCACGGGTTCGGCTCGGCACGGGTCCGGCTCGGGTCCGGTCTGGGGGCGGCGCTGACTTGGTCCAGGTCTGTCTCTGGCTAGACCTGTCTCTCGGCCGGCCTGGCTCTGCCCCAGTGGCCTGACCTCTTGATTGGTTCAGCCCGTCTCGGTCCCATCGCCGCGCCGATCGATCAGGTGATCAGTCCCGGCTGTCCTCGCCTGTGGGAAGCGGCCGTCGGTGATCCTCGTTCTTGGCCCAGTGGCAGTGGTGTCGCCACTGCACAGGCGCGGCACGGGCGGCCATCGGCCGGCTGGCCGCGCGCAGACGTTGGTCAATGCCCTGGAATGCCCCCCTTTGGGGGATCGACATTGCGCGATCCATCCACATGTCGATCTCTGAATTGAGGGTGGATCGCGCAGCGTCGATGCGCACGCCGCCAAGGTCGGGCATTGACCAACGTCTGTGGAGGGTGTCGAGCGGTGGCGGGCCGGCGTTCCGTCGGCGGGGCGACCGTGTCGCCGTTCCCCGTGATCGAATGACGATTCTGGTTGTCTGGACAGCCGGATCCGTCTGTGGATCAACGCCGTCGTGATCGACATCGCGTGCTGGTCGTCCGGGTTGGGCGGTCACCGGATGCGGCGCGCATGCGGCGCTTGGCCTGCCTCGCGTCTCGGCGCGGGCAGTGCGTCGCGGAGCGGCGCATTGGGGTGCGGGTGAGAATCCCCGCCGGGCCCCGCCGCGGCAGCGGTGGGGGGAAGCGCAGCGGGTGAGAATCCCCGCCGGGACCCGTCGCGAAGCGGTGGGGCGGAGGCGCAGCATCCCCGCCGGGACCCGTCGCGGCAGCGGTGGGGGGAATCGGAGAACTACCGCTCAGCCGTAGATGTCTTCGGTGTGCTTCTGGATGTCGACGCCGTGTTTGCGCATGAAGGCGAGCGGCTCGACCGGCTTGTCGTGCTCGCGGACCTCGAAGTGCAGGTGGGCGCCGAACGAGTGGCCGGTGTTGCCGGTGAGGGCGATCCTGTCGCCGGCCCGCACGACCTGGCCTTCCTTGCACAGGAGCTTGGAGGCGTGGCCGTACACGGTGATGATGCCGTCGCCGTGGTCGATCATGACGTTGTAGCCGTAGCCGCCGTTCCAGCGGCAGAGGATGACCTTGCCGGCGGCGACGGCGTTGAAGGGGGTGCCCTGCGGGGCGCCCAGGTCGACGCCGGGGTGGAGGCGGCCCCAGCGTTCGCCGTAGAACGAGGTCAGCGTGTACCGCTGGATGGGAAGGATCCACACGTCGGGGGCCGGCATGTTCACGGTCGTCATGGGGCCGCCGGTGCGGGAGCGGCTGGCGCGGTCGTCGGAGGTGGCGCCCCGCACGCTGACGTCGTCGAAGTTGCCGCTCGCTTCCAGGGAGAGGTCGTTGCGCGGCTCGGGGAGGGCGGTGGACACGCCGAGCGCGACAATGCCGGCGCCCACGACGGCGGTGGTGAGCACGGCCGCGTAGCGGGTGTGCGCCGACTGGGCACGATGGTGGCCGCGGTACGCGTAAGGCGCCTGGGCATCGTCCATATACGCACACCCCCGCAATTCTGGAAAAAGACGGAAATGACGGAGACGTCATTCGAGTGCAATGGCTGAACCGCAGGCCACCGTAGCCAATACGGAATACGCGCCACAAGCCACGACAGGCCCGAAGGTCAATGAGTGCCCGGGCGGTTGGTTGTGCGTAACCCGGGGTCCGCAAGGTCGTTGCGGGCGCTCCATGCGGTACCTTCGGGCCAGGCGTGCGCCGCAACGGAGCGGTGCCTCCAACGGGAAGGACCGTGAGGATGAGCGCGCGGACCCGCGTCGTCATCGCCAAGCCCGGCCTGGACGGGCACGACCGAGGCGTCAAGATCGTCGCCCGGGCACTCCGGGACGCCGGGATGGAGGTCATCTACACGGGCCTGCACCAGACGCCGGAGCAGATCGTGGAGACCGCCATCCAGGAGGACGCCGACGCGGTCGGCCTGTCGGTCCTGTCGGGGGCGCACATGACCCTGTTCCGGAAGGTCATCGAGCTGCTCGCCGAGCGCGGCGCCGACGACATCCTCGTGTTCGGTGGCGGCATCATTCCCGACGACGACCTGCCGGAGCTGGAGCGGCTCGGCGTCAGGAAGATCTTCACGCCGGGGGCGACCACGCAGTCGATCGTGGAATGGGCCCGCGAGCACATCGCACCAGCGCATGCCTGATTGACGGCATTCAATCGGAAATGGTGCGGAAAAGGGGGAGAGGCCGGACGCACCCCTCACACGTCCGGCCTCTCTATCGCACGATGCCCCGCCGCCACCCCTCGACCGACAGGGCATCGGCCGTTTGGTGCCGGCCCTACCCCTGCAGGCGGGCCGACACTGCACTCAACGACGGCAGCCGGGCCCGGTTACGCGCGCCGGGCGGCGTCCCTCTAAAGAGGGAGCGGCTGTGGAATCGGGCACACCCCGCACCCGCCAAGTCGCAGCCTGTTCAGACCTGGTTAGGCTGCGAGCGTTGAGCCGTCCTCGCGATGGGGCAGGCGGCACGGTTGACGGAACGGGACCACTGTGGACCTGTACGAGTACCAGGGGCGCGCCCTCTTCGCCAAGCACGGGTTGCCTGTGCTCGGCGGCGGCGTCGCCGAGACCCCTGAAGAGGCCCGTGCGATCGCCGAGGAACTCGGCGGCCGGGTTGTCATCAAAGCCCAGGTGAAGGTCGGCGGTCGGGGCAAGGCCGGCGGCGTGAAGCTCGCCGAGGGCGCCGACGAGGCGACCAGCCACGCCACCAACATCCTCGGCATGGACATCAAGGGCCACACGGTCCACAAGGTGATGGTCACGACCACCGCCGACATCGCCGAGGAGTACTACTTCTCGTACCTGCTGGACCGGGCGAACCGCACGTTCCTGTGCATCGCCAGCGTCGCCGGCGGCATGGAGATCGAGACCGTCGCGCACGACGCGCCGGAGAAGGTCGCCAAGGTCGCGATCGACGCGGTCAAGGGCGTCGACGAGGCCACCGCCCGCGCGATCGTCGAGCAGGCGAAGTTCCCCGCCGAGGTCGCCGACCAGGTCGTGGCGATCGCGGTCAAGCTGTGGCAGGCGTTCATCGCCGAGGACGCCACGCTGGTCGAGGTCAACCCGCTCGCGAAGACCACCGACGGCACAGTGCTGTGCCTCGACGCGAAGGTGACCCTCGACGAGAACGCGGGCTTCCGCCACGCGGACCACGAGGCACTCGAGGACAAGGCCGCCGCCGACCCGCTCGAGCAGGCGGCCAAGGCCAAGAACCTCAACTACGTGAAGCTCGAGGGCAACGTCGGCATCATCGGCAACGGCGCGGGCCTGGTCATGTCGACGCTCGACGTCGTCGCGTACGCCGGCGAGGGCCTCGGCAGCAAGCCCGCCAACTTCCTCGACATCGGCGGCGGCGCCAGCGCCCAGGTCATGGCCGACGGTCTCGAGATCGTGCTCGGCGACCCGGACGTGAAGAGCGTGTTCGTCAACGTCTTCGGCGGCATCACCGCCTGCGACGCGGTCGCCAACGGCATCGTGCAGGCCCTGCAGCTGCTCACGGACCGCGGTGAGACGGTGTCGAAGCCGCTCGTGGTCCGCCTCGACGGCAACAACGCCGAGGAGGGTCGCCGGATCCTCGACGACGCCGCCAACCCGCTGATCGAGCGGGTCGACACGATGGACGGGGCGGCCCGCCGCGCCGCCGAGCTCGCAGCGAGTGGGGTGTAACGACCATGGCGGTATGGCTGACCGAGTCCAGCAAGGTCATCGTCCAGGGCATGACCGGTGCCGAGGGCTCCAAGCACACCCGGCGCATGCTCGCCGCGGGCACGAACGTGGTCGGTGGCGTCAACCCGCGCAAGGCCGGCACGCAGGTCGACTTCGACGGCACGAAGCTGCCGGTCTTCGCCAGCGTCGCCGAGGCGATCGAGCAGACGGGCGCCGACACGAGCGTCATCTTCGTCCCGCCGGCGGGCACCAAGTCCGCGACGCTCGAGGCGATCGACGCGCAGATCCCGCTCGCCGTGGTGATCACCGAGGGCGTGCCGGTGCACGACACCGCGAACTTCTGGGCGCACCTGCAGTCCAGTGGCAGCAAGACCCGCGTCATCGGGCCGAACTGCCCCGGCATCGCCAGCCCCGGCAAGTCCAACGCGGGCATCATCCCCGCCGACATCACCGGCCCCGGCAAGATCGGCCTGGTGAGCAAGTCGGGCACGCTGACCTACCAGATGATGTACGAGCTGCGCGACATCGGCTTCTCGACGTGCATCGGCATCGGCGGCGACCCGGTCATCGGCACCACGCACATCGACGCGCTCGCCGCGTTCGAGGCCGACCCGGAGACCGCGGCGATCGTCATGATCGGCGAGATCGGCGGCGACGCCGAGGAGCGTGCGGCCGACTTCATCAAGGCCAACGTGCGCAAGCCGGTCGTCGGCTACATCGCCGGCTTCACCGCGCCGCCCGGCAAGACCATGGGCCACGCCGGCGCGATCATCTCCGGCTCGGCGGGCACCGCCGACGCCAAGAAGCTCGCCCTGGAGGCCGCCGGCGTCCGCGTCGGCAAGACCCCCACCGAGACCGCCAACCTGATGCGGGACCTCGTCAAGGCACTGTAAAAGCAAATTCAGGACGGCCGGGGTGAGTGACCGGCCGTCCTGTCTTTGACAGAGTTAAGAGCGATGCCCACCACCCCAGAGGAACCAGACGAGAGGGCGCAGACCCGGCTGGCCGAGCGGGAGACCGTCCGCCTGCCGATCCAGCGGCGCTCCACCCGGGGCCGGCCCCCGGGGCGGCGCCCTGCCCGGCGTGCCCCACTGATCCTCGCCGCCACCGTCACCACGCTGTGGGCGGCGGTGGTGACGCTCGTGCCGACCCTCGTCGTGGTGTGGCTCCTGCACGCCGTCGACAGCTCCGGCGCGCCCCTGATGCAGATCCTGCGCGTCGGCGCGGCCGGCTGGCTGCTCGCCCACTGGGTAGCCCTGGACACCGGGGTCGGCCCGCTCTCCCTGGCGCCGCTCGGGCTGACCGCCGTCGCCGTCTGGCGCGTCTACCGGGCCGGCGTGCACACCGCCCGCGCCGTCGGTGCCCGGGCCCGCCAGCCCGGCGGTGCGTGGAGCCCCTGGCCCGCCACGCGCGCCACCGGGTGCATCGCCGTCGTGTACGGGCTGCTCGGCGCCATCGTCGCGATCGTCGCCGGTCACAAGGGCGTGGACGTCTCAGTCGTCGGCGCCGGGTTCACGTTCGCCGGGTTCGGGCTGGTGGCGGGCGGGCTGGGCGCGTTCGTCGAGGCCCGCGCGATCGCCCGGCTCGCCGGCCGGCTGCCGGGCGTGCTGCGCGACGCGACCCGCACCGGTGCCGTCGCGGCGCTGCTGATCCTCGGCGCGGGCGCGGCGGTCGCGGGCATGGCGATCGCGGTCAGCGCGAGCGACGCCGGCCAGATCATCGACGACTACCATACCGGCGTGGCGGGGCAGGTCGGGCTCGTCGTCCTGTGCGGCTTCTACATCCCGGACGTCGCGGCGTGGAGCGCCAGCTACCTCGTCGGCCCCGGGTTCAACATCGGCGCCGAGACGACGATCAGCGCCGCCGAGGTGTCGATGGGCCGGCTGCCCGCGGTGCCGCTGCTCGCCGGGCTGCCGTCCACGCCCGCGACCGGCTGGGCGCCGCTGCTGCTCGGCCTGCCCCTCGCCGCGGCGCTGGTGGCGGGCTGGCTGCTGGCCCGCCGGTCGCTGCGCAGCGACACCGGGCGCGGCTGGCTGCCGCTGCTCGGCGCGGCGGCCCTCGCCGGACCGGTCGCGGGGGTGCTGCTCGGGCTGATGTCCGTCGCGGCGAGCGGGTCGGTCGGCGCCGGCGGGCTGGAGGTGGTCGGCCCGCGGGCGGGGGAGGTGGCGTTCGTCGCGATGCTGATGGTGACGATCGGCACAGTCCTGGCCACGGCCGCCACGAAGATCGCGCTGCGGGTCCGGCAGGGCAGCCCCTGACGTTTCGCCATCGCGTCGCCGGTACGAGGGTGCTGCCGCCCCACCGGCGGCCCGCGAACCCGCCGGCGGCACGCGGAGCGCGCGGCGCGCGAGGTGCACCGGGTGCCGGGTCCGCGGGGCGGACGGCACGCGGATCGGTAGCACCGGCCTACAGGTCCCGGCCGCCAATTGGGCGAATGCCCCGTGGGATCGGCGTCGCGCTACCGGTACAGGATGAAAAACGCAAACGGCCCGGCTGCTGCGGACAGCAGGCCGGGCGATTGCGTCGTGCTCGGGGCGGATCAGTACGTGTACCAGAAGCCGTTCGAGCTCACGAGCGTCAGGATGATGTAGCCGATGCTGAGCACCGTGCCGACGGCGCCGGTGATCATGCCAGCGAGCGCCATGCCGCCGTTGTTCGCCAGGCCCTGCTTGACCTTCTGCTGACCGAGGTAGCCGCACACGATCGCGGCGGGTCCGGCGAGGACGCCGAGGCAGCAGAACAGGACGACCGACAGGATGCCGAAGATCAGGGCGAGCAGGCCGAGCGTGTTCTGCGGCTGCTGACCGCCGTAGCCGGGCTGCTGGTAGCCGGGGGTGCCGTAGCCGGCCGGCGGGTACGCGCCGCCGGAGGTGGGGTAGCCACCGCCCGACGTCGGGTACGGCGTGCCGGACACCGGCGGCTGCTGCGCGTACGGGTCCTGGTAGGCCGGCTGCTGCGGCTGCGCGTAGGGGTCCTGGTACGCGGGCTGCTGCGGCTGGGCGTAGGGGTCCGGCTGCTGCGGCTGCCCGTACTGCGGCTGGCCGTACTGCGGCTGCTGACCGTAGGGGTCCTGGTACGGCTGCTGCTGCCCGTACGGATCCTGGCCCTGTGGTGGGTAGCCCATTGCGGTGGCTCCTAAGGGTGGGGACGTCTGTTGCTCCGTGTTCGCATCAGGTTAGTCCCGAGGGTGATACGGAACTTCGGCAGCGTACTGGCCAGGATCAAATCTTCGCAGTGGCAGAACGGTGGAACATCGGCAACTTGCGGCTTTCATCGCCATATGTCACCCGGCCCGACGCTGAGCAGGGCCGACCCGGTCGGTAGAGTTTCACGGTGACCGTTCGGCTTGTCGTGCTCGTGTCCGGCTCCGGCTCCAATCTGCAGGCGCTCCTCGATGCTTCCGCGGACCCTTCCTACGGTGCCACGGTCGTGGCCGTCGGGGCGGACCGGCCCGACATCGAGGGTCTGGCCAGGGCCGCCAAGCACGAGGTGCCGACCTTCGTGGCGGCCGTGCCGTCGTTTCCCACCCGGGACGAGTGGGACGCGTTCCTGACGGCGTCGTGCGCCGGGTTCGCCCCCGACCTGATCGTCTCGGCCGGGTTCATGAAGCTGGTCGGGCCGCGGTTCCTCGCCTCGTTCGAGGGGCGATACGTGAATACGCACAATGCGCTGCTCCCGGCGTTTCCGGGCATGCACGGGCCGCGTGACGCGCTCGCCTACGGGGTGAAGCTCGCCGGCGCCACGCTGCACTTCGTCGACAGCGGCGTCGACACCGGGGCGATCATCGCGCAGGTCGCGGTGCCCGTCCTCGACGACGACACCGAGGAGACCCTCCTCGAGCGGATCAAGGTGGCCGAGCGCCGCCAGCTGGTCGACACCGTCGGCCGGATGGCCCGCGAAGGCTGGACCGTCAACGAACGAAAGGTCAGGTTGGGTCGTGGCTAACCGCCGTCCCATCAGGCGCGCGCTCATCAGCGTCTACGACAAGACCGGGCTGGAGGACCTCGCGCGCGCCCTCGCCGGCGCCGGCGTCGAGCTCGTCTCCACCGGCTCGACAGCGGCCCGCATCGAGGCGGCCGGCCTGCCGGTCACCAAGGTCGAGCAGCTCACCGGGTTCCCGGAGACGCTCGACGGCAGGGTCAAGACCCTCCACCCGCGGGTGCACGCCGGGCTGCTGGCCGACCTGCGGCTGGAGTCGCACGCCGCGCAGCTCGCCGAGCTGTCGATCGAGCCGTTCGAGCTGCTCGTCTCCAACCTGTACCCGTTCACCGACACCGTCGCGTCGGGCGCGTCGGACGACGAGTGCGTGGAGCAGATCGACATCGGCGGGCCGGCGATGGTGCGGGCGGCGGCGAAGAACTTCCCGTCCGTTGCCGTGGTGACGTCCCCTTCGTCGTATGCCGCCGTCGTATCCGCTTTGTCGGAGGGTGGCTTTACGCTTGAGGAGCGACGTTCGTTGGCGGGTGTCGCCTTCGCGCACATCGCCGAGTACGACGTCGCCGTGGCCTCGTGGTTCGCGCGGGAGAGTTCGGACTTTTCTGGCACGGCGCTGCGTCGTTCCGCGACGCTGCGGTACGGCGAGAACCCGCACCAGAGCGCCACGCTCTACGTGGACCCGGCCGCCGCGCCCGGTCTCGCGCAGGCCGAGCAGCTCGGCGGCAAGGAGATGTCCTACAACAACTACGTCGACGCCGACGCCGCCTGGCGCGCCGCGCACGACTTCACCGAGCCGTGCGTCGCGATCATCAAGCACGCCAACCCGTGCGGCATCGCGATCGGCACCGACGTCGCCGAGGCCCACCGCAAGGCGCACGCGTGCGACCCGGTCAGCGCGTTCGGCGGGGTGATCGCGGTCAACGCGCCCGTCACCATCGACCTGGCGAAGCAGATCAGCGAGATCTTCACCGAGGTCGTGGTGGCTCCGGCGTACGAGGAAGGCGCCGTCGAGGTCCTCACCGCCAAGAAGAACCTGCGGGTCCTGCGCGCTCCCGCCTGGACGCCGGCCCCCGTCGAGTCCCGCCAGATCTCCGGCGGTGTCCTCGTGCAGGCCGCCGACCGCGTCGACGCTCCCGGCGACGACCCCGCGAACTGGACGCTGGTCACGGGCTCCGAGGCCTCGCCCGAGGTCAAGCGGGACCTCGAGTTCGCCTGGCGGGCCGTGCGGGCCGTCAAGTCCAACGCGATCCTGCTCGCCTCCGGCGGCGCGACCGTCGGCGTCGGCATGGGCCAGGTCAACCGGGTCGACTCCGTGCGCCTCGCCGTCTCCCGCGCGGGTGACCGAGCCGCCGGCTCCGTCGCCGCCTCCGACGCGTTCTTCCCGTTCGCCGACGGGCCGCAGGGGCTGATCGAGGCGGGCATCACCGCCATCGTGCAGCCGGGCGGTTCGATCCGCGACGAGGAGGTCATCGAGGCCGCCCGCGCCGCCGGGGTCACGATGTACCTCACCGGGACGCGGCACTTCTTCCACTGAGCACTGTCTGCGGTTTGCGGGCCCGGCTTCTTGCCGGGCCCGTTGCTCATGGCGTCGTGATCTTCGCCGGTACGGGTGCGCCGAAGTACGTCGCCACCGCGTCGCTCACCGCATGGGCGCCCTTGCCGAGGGTGCCGCTCGCGCCCTGCTCGTACATGGCGGCCACGACGTACCGCTCCCCGGCGCCCGCGAACCCGACGGTGTGCGTCACCCAGACCGTCTTGCCGTTGACCGGCTTCTGCGCCCAGCCGTCCTTGTTGCCGGGGTTGAGGGCGCTGCCGGCGGCCCACACGCCCCAGCGCTGGTTGCTCGCGACGTTGCGCAGCGTCTTCGTGAGGTAGGCGCGGTCCGCCGGGTCGAGCTTCTCCAGCACGTACCCCATGAGCGCCTGCAGATCGTCGGCGCTGCACCGCAGGTTCCGCCAGAACGTGTCGTACCCCGGGACCACGCTCAGGGTGCGCATGCCGAACCTCTGCTGGAAGCGCCCGAGCATCCCCGGCCCGTCGTAACGGTTCCACAGCGCGGTCGCGGCGTCGTTGTCGGAGCTGATCAGCGCCTTGTCGAGGTTGGTCCGGTCGGTGCCGTCGAGCGTGATCGCACCCTGCCGGTGCCGCTCGAGCAGGTCGGCGGCGATCGCCAGCTTGATCGTCGACGCGGTCCAGGTGGTGGCGGTCGTGTTGCCCGCCTTCCACACCGCGCCGGTCTGCCGGTCACGGATCACGACGCCGAACGTGCCCGGCTGCTGCTTCACGAACGCGGCGGCGCTGGCCTCTCTGCTGCCTGCGCTCGCTTTCACCGTGGGGCTGGCGCTCGTGCTCGCCTGTCGCGCCCCGACTCCGGCCTCCGCCGCGCCGGCGCTGACACTCCCGCTGGCCGGCGCTTGGCTGGCGTTCTGTGGTGCTTTGTCGCTTCCGCACGCCGCGAGGGCGAAGATGGTGAGGAGAGAGACAAGCCACCGCCGGACGGACACCCCCGGAACTCTAGCGGCAGGATCAACCCCGTGACGGCACGCTGCTCGCCGGCAAGGACGCCGGGGAGGAGCCCGTTTCGCGATGGCGGCGGCAAGCGTCCTCTGAGTAGACCCGGCGACGTAAGGCATCAGCGCCGGAGCATGCCCTCCCAGTCCAGCAATCGCCGCCGCTCGCACATGAAGCCGCAGCGGCCAATCGGGCGATCCGGGCCGTACTTGCCGGTCGTGGCGGGCATGTCGGCAGGACGAAGCCGTGTTGCCGTTCACCGGGCTGCCGAGTCGCGGCCCGCAGGACGGTGCCGAGTCGCTTGCCGTCGGCGGGTCCAGCGAGTGCTCGTGGGCCGGCCTGCTGGGCTCGCCGGACAAGCCCGCCGACCCTGCGCTATCTGCCAACCTGCGCCTTGCCGCCTGCCAAGCGGGCTGAGCATCGCCTGCCGGCTCGGCCGATTGCCGCCCGCCCACGCGCTGACCGGTCGTCTGCTGAGCGATGCAGGCCTGGCCTGCCGGGTCGAGCAGATCGCTGCCCGTTACCCCAGGCCGGCCCGCTGCCCGCCCGACCCGGGGTAACGGGCCTGCTGCCCGCCGGGTGGGCACCCTCGGAGAGCTCGCGTCCGACATCGCCCTCGGCTACGACACGGCCCGCTCCACCGACCGGCCCGCTTCACTTCAGGCGATGTGCGCCGGCCCGCTGCCCCGCCAGGCGGCCCGCCCGCTGCCCGCCAAGCGGCCCGCCGGCCCGCCCGTTGCACGCCAAGCGTGCCCGCCCGTTGCCCGCCAAGCGGGCCGCCCGTTGCACGCCGGGTGAGTTGGCCCGCTTCGTTCGGGCGATGCGGGCCCGATCCGCTGCCTGCCGACCAGGATGGCCCGCTGCCCGCCCGACCCGGGGTAACGGGCCTGCTGCCCGCCGGGTGGGGTGGCCCGCTTCACTTCAGGCGATGTGCGCTGGGTCGTTGCCCGCCAAGCGGCCCGCCCGCTGCCCGCCCAAGCGGCCCGCCGGCCCGCCCGTTGCCCGCCAAGCGGCCCGCCCGTTGCACGCCGGGTGAGTTGGCCCGCTTCGTTCGGGCGACGCGGGCCCGATCCGCTGCCCGCCGGCTGGGACGGGCCGCTTCACCTCGGCGATGCGGCCCGGCGGCGGTGGACGTCGGGCCGCGGGCGGGGCGGGGTCCGGCTGTCCGCGGGGTGCGGCGGGTCAGGTGACGCTCAGGTACAGCTCGGTGGCCTTGTCCTCCCTGGTGGTGACGACGGCGTGGGCGGGGGTGGCGGCGACGGAGACCTCGGGGCAGCGGGTGGGGCAGGTGATGGGGCGGTCCTCGGTGGCGCTGCCGTCGGTGGTGCGGGCGCCGATCAGCCGGAGGCGGCCGTCCGGGGCGCGCCAGACGACGTACGCCTTGTCGGCGGTGGTGGTGGCGGTCAGGGGCTGGTGGGAGCCGAGGCCCGGCAGGCCGACGTCCCACTTGACGGTGCCGGTGTGCGGGTCGACGGCGGTGAGGTGGGCGCGTTCGCCGCTGGGCTCGGCGTACAGGAGCAGGCCGGACGGCGTGGCGACGGCTAAGGCGCCGGCGGGGTCGTGGCGGGTGCCGACGGTGCCGGTGACGGCGTCCATGAAGACGGCGCGGCGCGGGGAAGTGCCGGTGATGGTGACGAAGCCGTCGCCGGTGGAATGGACGCGCAGCTCGGTGGCGCTGCGCTGGACCGTGTGCCAGGACCAGCGCTCCGCGCCGGTGGTGGCGGTGAGGCCGACGGCGATGTCGTCGACGCCCTGGGCGCGGCAGCGCAGGGCGACCGCGACCGTCTCGGCGGTGGTGGCGAGGTCGGTGACGTCGCAGGGGCCGCCGTTGCGCGCCGGGGTCCATCGCCACAGGAGCGTGCCCGTGGTCGCGTCGATGGCGAGCAGGTCGCCCGCACCGATGCCGGCGCCGGCGAGCACGACGGTCTTGCCCGCGCCGTGGACGGATGCCATTTTCCCGGAGGTGTACCGGCCGGAGAAGCGCACCTGACCGCTGCCGGCATCCAGGGCCGCAACGAGAACGCCGTCGTCGGTGCCGAAGACCACGACGACCGTGCCGTCCACTAAACCGGCGGTCTGGGTCGGCAGGTCGGAGCGCAGATAGCGCCACGCGACGGCGCCGCTGGACAACCACACGGCCCGCACGCCGTCCTCGGCCCGCACGATCGCCAGCTGGTCGTGGACGCCGACGAGCTGCACCCCGACATATGGCAGCGGCCAGGTCTGGTCGCCGCCGGCCGGGGGCGGGTCGCCTGCCGTGGTCGAGTCGACGAAACGACCCTCGCGGGCATAGTCGACGCCGAATCCGGCCACGATCATCAGTACGACACCCGCTGCGACAATCGCGAGCCACGGTCGGGTGGCAGACGGCAGCGCACCTGGCCCGGAGGCCGTGAGCAGCACCCAGCCGAGGGCGACCTCGGCCGCGCCCGCGACGGTGACAGGGCCGCCGAGGCCGACGCCCGCGCTCGGCTCGACCAGCCTGGCGAGGCCGACAGCGACCAGGGTCGCGGCGAGCCCGGCGACGGCCGCGACGGCCGCGGTCAGCCGGAAGCGGCGCGGCTCGGCCCGCGTGTAGGCGAGGCACAGTGCGCTGATCAGCGGCCCGAGGAACACGATGCCGGCGACCGTCACCAGGTCGGGGTGGCGGCTGCCGGCGATGGTCCAGGGCAGCGCGAGGCCGGCGACGACGGCGATGGTGCCGAGGGCGATCGCCAGGAGGCCTGCGCCGCGAATCACGGGGTTCACGGGAACAGGATGCCGGGTACCTACGACAATTTCACGCGGCGCTTCTGCCGGTACGCGGCTGACTTCGCCCGGTTCTGGCACGCGAGCGAGCAGAACCGCCGCGACGTGTTCTTGGTGACGTCGAGGAAGTAGGCGTCGCACGCCTCGGCCTCGCACGTGCCCAGCCGGTGCGTCTGCCGGGTGCCGACGAGAAACGCCAGGCTGGTGGCCGACTCCGCGGCCCACGCGTCGACGACGTTGGCGTCGACGGCGTGGAAGGCGAGGACGGCGGCTCCGTGCAGGTTGGGCACCGCGCCGTGATCGGCGAGCACCTCGTTGAGCGCGCGGGCGGCGCTGTGCAGGTCGCCGGCGATGCACGCGTCCACCGCGACCCGCAGCCGGACGGCGGCTTCGGTCAGGACGTCGACGTCGGCGCCGGCCAGCGGGAACTTCTGCCACCGCTCGCTCTCGGCCAGGTCGGTGAACGCGTCGCCGATCCGCTGGTCCACGCCGAGGTGGCGGCCTTGTCGCGGCGTCACTGTGAGGTCGTTGACCAGCTCCAGGCACAGTTCGACGTGCTTCAGCACGTAACTGTCTATCTCGCCTTGACCAGTGATGCCCATCCCGGCTAACGTCACTGGCATAGCTTAACTTGGCAGTGACGGGGGAGAGGCGCGATGCAGTTCGAATTCACCGACGCCGGCCGCATCCTGGCTGGCATCGCCCTGCTGTCGATCGTGACGATCGAGGTCGGCGGATGGTTCCTGACCAAGATCGTCCGGGGTGACGTGCCGATGACACCGTTCCAGCAGGCCTTCGCCCGCGCCGGGCACGCCCACGCCGGCGTCCTGGTCGCCCTCGGGCTCGTGGGCATCCTCTATGCCGACCTGGCCCGCATCGACGGGGTCCTCGGCTGGCTCTCCCGGGGTGGTGTGCTGGCTGCCGCCATCCTCATGTCGGCCGGGTTCTTCGCGGCGTCGGCGGGCAGGGGACGGACCGCGCCAAACAGGGCCATCGTGATGGTCTGGATCGGCGCGTTGTCGCTCGCGGCGGGCGTGCTCAGCCTGGGGGTCGGGGTCCTCGGCTCGTGATCCGCTCGATGCAGTACGCTCGTACTGCTAAGCGAAGCAAGCCCGCGAGAGGAGCGCCCGGCCGATGGCGAAGATCAAGGTAAACAACCCTGTCGTCGAGCTCGACGGCGACGAGATGACCCGCATCATCTGGAAGCAGATCCGCGAGCAGCTGATCCTGCCCTACCTCGACGTCGACCTGAAGTACTACGACCTGTCGATCGAGTACCGCGACCAGACCGACGACCAGGTCACGATCGACGCGGCCAACGCCATCAAGGAGCACGGCGTCGGCGTCAAGTGCGCGACGATCACCCCCGACGAGGCCCGGGTCGAGGAGTTCAAGCTCAAGAAGATGTGGCGGTCGCCGAACGGCACCATCCGCAACATCCTCGGCGGCGTCGTCTTCCGTGAGCCGATCATCATGTCCAACGTCCCGCGGCTCGTCCCGGGCTGGACCAAGCCGATCATCATCGGCCGTCACGCCCACGGCGACCAGTACAAGGCGACCGACTTCGTCGTGCCCGGCCCCGGCAAGGTCACCGTGACCTACACCCCCGAGGACGGTGGCGCGCCGATCGAGTTCGAGGTCGCCAAGTTTCCCGGCGGCGGTGTCGCCATGGGCATGTACAACTTCGACGACTCCATCCGCGACTTCGCCCGCGCCTCGCTGCGCTACGGTCTCGACCGCGGCTACCCGGTCTACCTCTCGACCAAGAACACGATCCTCAAGGCCTACGACGGCCGGTTCAAGGACCTCTTCGCCGAGGTCTTCGAGACCGAGTTCAAGGACGAGTTCGCGGCGGCCGGCATCACGTACGAGCACCGCCTCATCGACGACATGGTCGCCGCCGCCCTGAAGTGGGAGGGTGGCTTCGTCTGGGCCTGCAAGAACTACGACGGCGACGTCCAGTCCGACACCGTCGCGCAGGGCTTCGGGTCGCTCGGCCTCATGACCAGCGTCCTCATGACCCCCGACGGCAAGACCGTCGAGGCCGAGGCCGCTCACGGCACCGTCACCCGGCACTACCGCCAGTGGCAGAAGGGCGAGAAGACCTCGACCAACCCGATCGCGTCCATCTTCGCCTGGACGCGCGGCCTCGCCCACCGTGGCAAGGTCGACGGCACCCCCGAGGTCACCGCGTTCGCGAACACCCTGGAGCAGGTCTGCGTCGACACCGTCGAGGCCGGCCAGATGACCAAGGACCTCGCGCTGCTCATCTCCCGCGACGCCCCGTGGCTCACCACCGACGAGTTCATGAACGCGCTCGACCAGAACCTCGCGAAGCGTCTCGCCGGCTGATCAGCACGACCACGACGGGCCGGCCGGGGTGTCCCGCGCGGACACTCCGGCCGCCCGCACCACCGAAGGATCGCGTCGCCGACGGCCCCGGCCGCCGCGGTGCTGACAGAGCAACACCACCGCCGAAGCGCGGTGACCAGCGGCGCGACCCATCCGAGCGGGTCGAGCCGCACCAGCCGCCCGCGCGGTCCCGCCCGCGCGTTGAGGACCGCGGTGAGGACTGCCGCCGCAGGAGTGCGGTGATGAGCGGTGTGGGCCGTGAAGGTGCGCTGAGTCTGATCGGAATCCCGCGTGGTGCCGTCCGCGGTGCGAGTCGTCCAGAGTGCGTCGAGCCGGGCTGGCCGTTCGCGTGTCGAGGAACTGCCGCCGCAGGAGTGCCGAGTCGGTCGGTATCCCGCGTGGTGCCGTCCGTGGTGTGAGTCGTCCAGAGTGCGTCGAGCCGAGCTGGCCGTTCGCGTGTCGAGGAACTGCTGCCGCGGGAGTGCGGTGTGGGCTGTGAGGGTGCGCAGAGTCGGTCGGTATCCCGCGTGGCGCCGTCCGTGGTGCGAGTCGTCCAGAGTGCGTCGAGCCGGGCCGGCCGTTCGCGTGTCGAGGAACTGCCGCCGCGGGAGTGCGGTGAGGGCTGTGAGAGTGCCGCGTCGAGCCGGAATCCCACGGAGTGCCGTCAGCAGTGTGGTGGCCAGCGGTTTGAGCTGTGAGGATGCGCCGAGTCGGCCGGTATCCCGCGTGGTGCCGCCCGTGGTGAGGGCCGCCACCGCGGCGTGGTGGGCGGCGGTGTGGGTCGGGCGAGCCGGGCCAGCATCTCGTGCGTTCTGGTTTGGCGGAGATGTCGGGATCGGTGATCCGAATT
This sequence comes from Dactylosporangium sp. NPDC050588, assembly GCF_040654975.1. Lineage (NCBI taxonomy): Bacteria > Bacillati > Actinomycetota > Actinomycetes > Micromonosporales > Micromonosporaceae > Dactylosporangium > Dactylosporangium sp. NPDC050588. The sequence goes on from NZ_JBFAJA010000001.1 coordinate 138,800, forward strand.
CTGCGGAGCCTGTTCGAGACCGAGCGCCTTGGGCGGGTCGCGGTGCCGGGTGTTGTGCAGGCAGATGGCAAGCGGTCTGCCCGGGCGGCGGCGTGGCTCGCCCGGGGGCACGAGCGTCAGGGTTCGGGCGAGCCGGGGGCCGTGAGGGGTCAGATGCCGTGGCCGCGGCGGTGGAGGGCGCCCAGGACGCTTTCGACCTTGACCACGCCGGTGACGGCGGCCAGGGCGATGGCGGCGCGGGGTTCGCGCCAGTTGGAGCGCATGGCGGCCTTGGTCCAGAGCCAGGCGTCGCGGCGGTTGCCGGAGGCGGCGGACCAGCAGGCGAGCTGGCCGTAGACGCGGCCGGCGCCGGTGCCGGAGCCGGCGATCTCCGGGTGGCGGGTCATCATCCAGCGCAGGGAGGCCATCTTGGTGGCGTACTCGTAGGCGAACATCGACGTGCGGCCCCACAGGACGCGGACGAGGGGCTCGTCGACGTGGACGATCTCGCCGCGCTTGGCGGCGCGCAGGAGCAGGTCCCAGTCCTCGTTCTGGCTGCCGGGGGCGTCCTCGGCGACGAGGCCCATCTCGTCCTCGGCGAAGACGAAGCGGCGTACCAGGAACGTCGAGGAGTGCAGCATCGACATCCGTGACCGGATCAGGTCGTCGAGGCCGACGAGGGACGCGCCCGCCAGGCGGGGGGTGAGGCGGTCGCCGAACTCGACCTCGATCGCCGCCGTGCAGAACTCCGCCTGCGGTCGCTGCTGCAGCGCGTGCACCTGCCGGCGCAGCTTCGTCGGGGTCCAGGCGTCGTCGTCGTCGCAGAAGGCGACGAGATCCGTGTCCAGGGCGACGATGCCGGTGTTGCGGGCGCCGGCGAGGCCGGGCTTGCGCAGGTTGGGCAGCACGTCGAGCGGGCGGTCGCCGCCGCGGCACAGGCCGGCGTCGGGGTCGTGCTGGTCGAACACGACGATGGTGCGCACGGGTCCCGGGTAGTCCTGGGCGACGATGCCTTCGACGGCGCGGGCGAGCAGTTCAGGGCGGTTTCGCGTCGGTACGACCACACCCACGCTGGGCCAGTGACCGGTGGTGTTCATCGGGCCCCCCGGTAGCCGTACATGCCGAGCAGTGGCGCGGTGAGCGCGCTGACGACCCGTCGCTGCCGCCCAGGCAGTGCGGTGCGCCAGGCGTCGTCGCGGCGCAGCGGGACCGGGCCGACGGTGAAGCGCATCGGGTTGCCGGCGGCACTGTGGCACGGCCCGAGCTCGGCCGTGCCGCCGTGCAGGAAGTCCATCCCGCCTCCCGCGAGATCGGCGAAGTCCGAAATTTCCGACAGTACCGTCGCCGGGGAGTCCAGCAGCGACTCGTAGCGGACGCGCATCACCGGTACCCCGCAGCGGTGCAGGACCGACAGCGCGGTGTTGTGCGCGTTCCACAGCAGGGCCGACCGGCTGGGCGAGTAGCGGGTCATCTCCTCGGCGCCGTCGGTCTCGGGCCGCCGCACCTTCTTCGTCCAGGAGTACGCGACGCCGCGGCTGTCCCGCACCACGTGCACGACCCGCAGGTCGATGCTCGGCGCGAACCGCAGGCAGTACGCCAGCGCCGCGTGCTTCGAGGAGTCGACGAGCACCTGGGCCCCGGAGACGACGGCCGCCGCCTCGTACAGCCGCGCGTACCAGTCGGCGTACTCCTCGACGAGCAGCCGGTGGGAGGGGCTCATCCGTACACTCGCCAACCGCGGAATGTGCCGGGTCCGCTCCACAGCGTGCCGCAGCGCGAGCACCCGCCACACGTCGACCTGCTGCCAGCCGCCGAACGCCTTCTCCCCGACCGCCTGCCAGAAGTCGCAGGACGAGAAGTGTGCCCCGCAGGCGCAGCGCTCGTCACCGGCGACGTCGCGCTCCCACAGGTGGACGACCTCGCCGAGCGGGCACACGCCGGGCAGCTCGCCGAGCAGGCGCTCCAGCAGGGTGGTCCCGCTGCGCCCGAGCCCGCCGAGGAACAGAACGCGTACCAACCGTCCTCCTTGGTCGTTTTGGTAGATATGCCAGCTGTGCTGGCATCTGTTACCTCTAACGACGAATTACGGATGAACGATGCTGCACACCAGAGCACGCTGGCGGCGGGTCCCTCTCGGCGGCCTCTCCGTGGACCCGTTGACCGAGGCCGAGGTCGTCTCGCACGTACGGTCGGCGCTGGCCCGTGGCGAGGGCGGCTGGATCGTCACGCCGAACGTCGACATCCTGCGCCACGTGTCCCGCGACCCGCGGCTGCGCGCCCAGCTCCGGGAGGCGGACCTGGTCGTCGCCGACGGCACGCCACTGGTCTGGGCGGCCCGCCTCGCCGGCTGGAACCTCCCCGCCCGCGTCACCGGCTCCGACCTCATCTGGTCGCTGTCCCGCGCGCTCGCCGCCGACGACCACGGCGTCTTCATCCTCGGCGGCACCCCCGGCGACCTCGGCGAGGACGACGGCGCGCACCGGGCCGCCCTGGTCCTCGCCGACACCTTCCCGGGCCTGCGGATCGCCGGCACGCTCTGCCCGCCGTTCGGCTTCGACAAGGACCCGGCCACGCTCGCCGAGGTGTGCGACGCGGTCGTCGCCGCCGACCCGCGGATGGTGTACGTCGGCATCGGCTTCCCCCGCCAGGAGCACCTCATCCGCCGCCTCCGGGCCGCCCTGCCCCGCACGTGGTTCCTGGGCTGCGGCGCGGCCGTCAACTTCGTGGCCGGCGACATCCAGCGCGCGAACCCGGCGATGCAGAAGGCCGGCCTGGAGTGGCTCGACCGCCTGGCCCGCGAGCCCCGCCGCCTGGCCCGCCGCTACCTGCGCGAGGACGCCCCGTTCGCCGCCGCGCTCCTTGCCCGCTCACTGCACCACCGCCTGACCCACCGCCCCGCCCACCGCGCCTGACCCGCGAGGTCCTCCACGCTCAGACGCGCCCCAGCCGAGCGGCTGGGTGTCGCGTATGGCTAGTCGTCGATGCGGTGGGTGGAGGAGCGGGGAGGGGGCGGTGTCGGCGGTCGCCTGATCCACCGCCCCGCTCATCGCGCCTGAAGCGCGCGGCTCGGGGTCAGCCGCGGGCGGGGACCGGGTCGCCGAGGACGGTCTTGAGCAGTTCGGCGGCCCAGTCGAGCAGCTGGGTGTCGCGCATGGGCTCGCCGCCGATGCGGCGGGTGGAGGGGCGGGGCAGGGAGACGGTGTCGGCGGCGGACTTGTAGACCGACTCCGGGTAGAGGCGCTTGAGCCGCAGCTGCTTCGAGTCGGCCAGCTGCAGCGGCCCGAAGCGCACGTGCTTGCCCTGCAGTGACACGTCCGTCAGGCCGTAGGTGCGGGCGAGGAACCGGAACCGTGCGACCGCGAGGAGGTTCGCGACCGGCAGCGGCGGCTCGCCATAGCGGTCCTTCATCTCGGCGATGATCTCGTCGAGGGCGGCGCCGTCCTTGGCGCCGGCGATCTTGCGGTAGATCTCCAGGCGGAGGCGCTCGGCGGAGATGTACTCCAGCGGCAGGTGGGCGTCGACCGGCAGGTCGATCTTGACGTCAGGCTCCTCCTCCTCGGGGCGCTCACCCTTGAACTGCTGGACGGCCTCGCCGACCATTCGCACGTACAGGTCGAAGCCGACGCCCTCGATGTGGCCGGACTGCTCGCCGCCGAGGAGGTTGCCGGCGCCGCGGATCTCGAGGTCCTTCATCGCGACATACATGCCGGCGCCGAGCTCGGTGTGCTGCGCGATGGTGGCGAGCCGCTCGTGGGCGTGCTCGGTCAGCGGCTTGTCCGGCGGATACAGGAAGTACGCGTAGGCGCGCTCGCGGCCACGGCCGACGCGGCCGCGGATCTGGTGCAGCTGGGAGAGGCCGAGCAGGTCGGCGCGCTCGACGATGAGGGTGTTGGCGTTGGGGATGTCGATGCCGCTCTCCACGATCGTGGTGCAGACCAGGACGTCGTACTCCTTCTCCCAGAAGCCGACCATGATCTTTTCGAGGGCTTCCTCGGTCATCTGGCCGTGGGCGACCGCGATCCGCGCCTCGGGGACGAGCTCGCGCAGCTTGCGGGCGGCGCGCTCGATCGACTCGACCCGGTTGTGCAGGTAGAAGACCTGGCCGTCGCGGAGCAGCTCGCGGTGGATGGCGGCGGAGACCTGCTTGTCGTCCTGCGCGCCGACGAACGTGAGGACCGGGTGCCGCTCCTCGGGCGGGGTCGCGATCGTCGACATCTCGCGGATGCCGGTGATCGCCATCTCCAGGGTGCGGGGGATCGGGGTGGCGGACATGGTGAGCACGTCGACGGAGGCCCGCAGCTGCTTCAGGAACTCCTTGTGCTCGACGCCGAAGCGCTGCTCCTCGTCGACGATGACCAGCCCGAGCTGCTTGAACCGGGTCGCGGTCTGCAGCAGCCGGTGGGTGCCGATGACGATGTCGACGGTGCCGTCGGTGACCTTCTCCATGGTCAGCTTGGTCTCGGTCGGGGTCTGGAAGCGCGACAGCTGCCGCACCTCGACCGGGAACTGGGAGACCCGCTCGGAGAACGTGTTGAAGTGCTGCTGCGCGAGCAGCGTCGTCGGCACGAGCACGGCGACCTGCTTGCCGTCCTGCACGGCCTTGAACGCGGCCCGGACCGCGATCTCGGTCTTGCCGTAGCCGACGTCGCCGCAGATCAGCCGGTCCATCGGGGTCGGCTTCTCCATGTCGCCCTTGACCTCTTCGATCGCGGCGAGCTGGTCGGGCGTCTCCTGGTAGGGGAACGCGTCCTCCAGCTCCCGCTGCCAGGGCGTGTCGGCCCCGAACGCGTGGCCCTGCGAATTCTGCCGGACGGCATACAGCTGGATGAGCTGCGCGGCGATCTCCCGGACCGCCTTGCGGGCCCGCGACTTGGCCTTCTGCCACTCGGAGCCGCCCATCTTGTGCAGGGCGGGCGTCTCGCCGCCGACATAGCGCGACAGCTGGTCGAGCTGGTCGGTGGGCACGAAGAGCCGGTCGCCGGGCTGGCCGCGCTTGGTGGCGGCATACTCCAGGACCAGATACTCCCGGTCGGCGCCGTTGACGGTGCGCTGCACCATCTCGATGTAGCGGCCGATGCCGTGCTGCTCGTGCACCACGTAGTCGCCGGTGCGCAGCTCAAGAGGGTCGATCTGGTTGCGCCGCCGCGAAGGCATCTTGCGCATGTCCTTGGTGGACGCGCCCCGGCCGCCGGAGATGTCGGTGCCGGTGATGATCGCCAGCCGGGCGCCCTCGTCCAGGTAGCCGTTGCCCAGCGAGCCGGTGGTGACGGTGACGACGCCCGGGTCGGGCAGCGAAGCGATGCCGTCGACCAGCACCACACCCAGGCCGGCATCGCGCAGCACCTCGACGGCGCGCTGGGCGGGGCCGGAGCCTTCGAAGACCAGCGCCAGCCGCCATCCGTCACCGGCGAGCCGCTTCAGGTCGTCGACGACCCGGGCGGTCTCACCGTGATAGAGCGGCGCGGGCTGCGCCGGCAGGGTGATCGAGATGGCGTCGTCGGAGACGACGACAGGAGCGTCCTCGCCGGCCCGCCAAGGCTCATCAACCAGATGATCAGCGGAAGGGGCAAGCGAGAAAGCGCTCAGCGACCACCACGGCAGGCCGAGCGACGCGGCCGCCGCGCGCACCTCCGCCAGGCTCTTGAACGCGGCCGCGCCCAGGTCGATCGGCGCCTTCCCGCCGACCGCGGCGGCGGCCCAGCTCGCCTCCAGGAACTCCTCGCTGGTGCGGACCAGGTCGTGCGCGCGGGTGCGGATCCGCTCGGGGTCGCACAGCAGCACGTGCGTGCCGGGGGGCATGGTGTGCAGGACCAGCTCGAGGGAGTCGGTGTCGCCGAGCAGCGCGGGCGCCAGGGACTCCATGCCCTCGACGGGGATGCCGCCGGCGAGCTTGTCCAGCAGCTCCGCCAGCTGCGGGTGGTCGGTGGACAGCGCCGCTGCCCGGGCCCGGACCTCGTCGGTGAGCAGCAACTCCCGGCACGGCGGCGCCCACAGCCGGTCGACCGCCGCGATCGTGCGCTGGTCGGCGACCGCGAACGAGCGGATCTCCTCGACCTCGTCGCCCCAGAACTCCACCCGCAGCGGGTGCTCCTCCGTCGGGGGGAACACGTCGAGGATCCCGCCGCGGACCGCGAACTCGCCGCGCTTGGTGACCAGGTCGACCCGCGCATACGCCAGGTGCGCCAGCCGCGCCACGAGGTCGTCGAGGTCGGCGGATCCGCCGGGGACCAGCTCGACGGGCTCCAGGTCGCCGAGCCCCTTGAGCTGCGGCTGGAGCACCGAACGGACCGGGGCCACGACGACCCGCGGCAGCCCGGAGGAAGGGGTGGGGTGGGCGAGCCGCCGGAGCACGGCGAGCCGCCGCCCGACCGTGTCGGAGCGGGGGGAGAGGCGCTCGTGCGGCAGGGTCTCCCAGGCCGGGTAGACGACCACGTCGGCGGGGTCGAGCAGGCAGCCGAGCGCGGCGGCCAGGTCCTCGGCCTCCCGGCCGGTGGCGGTGACCGCGAGGACGGGGCGCTCCGCCGCCACGACCGCCGTCACGAAGGTGCGCAGCGCCGGCGGCGCGGTCAGCTCGACCTGGTCGCTGTGGCCGCCCCGGGCCAGGTCACGGGCGCGGGCGAGCGCCGGGTCGGACAGTGCGGCGGAGGTGAGACCGGCCAGTCTTGGCATTGGAGCAACCCATCTGCACGGCAAACAACCCCGGCGCCCAGGAAGGACGGGGGTATGTCGAGCGGTACCCAGCCTATCCCTGGGGTATGACAAAACAGAGTTGAGACCTGACTCACCGGAACGGCACGGTGCGTCGTAGTAGCCGATACGATGCCGGTGAAAACGGACAGCGCCGTCCCAGCCGTCTCGTCCGGAGGGATCCAGCATGTCTGCAGAGGCACCCGCGACCAGCGACGCTGACGCCGCGCTGCGCGCCGACATCCGCCGCCTCGGCTCGCTGCTCGGGCAGAGCCTTGTCCGGCAGGACGGCCAGCAGCTGCTCGACCTCGTCGAAGAGGTCCGCGCGCTCGTCCGGTCCGACCCGGAGGCCGCCGCCGAGCGCCTGAGCGGCCTCGACGTGGTCGCCGGCACGCAGCTGGCCAGGGCGTTCTCCACCTACTTCCACCTGGCCAACATCACCGAGCAGGTGCACCGGGCCCGCGAGCTGCGCCGCATCCGCGTCCGTGAGGGCGGCTGGCTGGAGCGCGCCGCGAAGCTGATCGCCGACCGTGGCGTCGGGGTGAAGGAGATCGGCTCGATCGCCTCGAAGCTCGCGGTGCGGCCGGTCTTCACCGCCCACCCGACCGAGGCGGCCCGGCGCTCGATCCTGACGAAGCTGCGGGCCGTCGGCGACGAGCTGGACGCCGAGGCGGTCGCGACCGCGCTGGACGGCTCGCTGGAGCCGGACAAGACCCGCACCGCCCGCACCGACCGCCGCCTGGCGGAGCTGCTCGACCTGCTGTGGCAGACCGACGAGCTGCGGCTGGAGCGGCCCGAGCCGAGCGACGAGGCCCGCAACGCGGTCTACTACCTCGCCGACCTGGCCGGCGGCGCCGCCCCGCAGGTGCTCGACGACCTCTACGACACGCTGAAGGACCTCGGGGTGCAGCTGCCCCCGACCGCCCGCCCGCTGAGCTTCGGCTCGTGGATCGGCGGCGACCGGGACGGCAACCCGTTCGTCACCCCGGCCGTCACCCGCGACGTCCTGCTGATCCAGCACGAGTACGGCATCCGCGCCGCCGAGGGCGTCATCGACGGCCTCATCGACGAGATCTCGGTCTCCAAGCGCCTGCGTGGGGTGTCGCTGGACCTGTCCGCGAGCCTCGCCGCCGACCTGGACAACCTGCCGGAGCTGCCGGCCCGCTACCGGCGGGTCAACCTGGAGGAGTCCTACCGGCTGAAGCTGCGTTGCATCCGGCTGAAGCTCCAGCACACCCGCGCGCGGCTGGCCACTGGCACGCCGCACAAGCCGGGCCGTGACTACCTCGGCACCGGCGAGCTCATCGCCGACCTGGAGCTGATGCGGGCGTCGCTGGCGCGCAACGGCGGCCAGCTCGCCGCGACCGGCAAGCTCGCCTCGGCGATCCGCACGCTGTCCGCGTTCGGCCTGCAGCTGGCGACGCTCGACGTGCGCGAGCACGCCGACGCCCACCACGAGGTGCTCGCCCAGCTGTACCGGCGGGTCGGCGAGGTCGACTACGCCACGCTCGACCGGGACGCCCGCCGCCAGCTGCTGATCGACGAGCTCAACGGCCGCCGCCCGCTCGCCACCCGCGACACCGGGCTGACCGACACCGCCCGCAAGACGTTCGACGTGTTCGCCGCGATCCGTGAGGTGCAGGAGCGGTTCGGCCCGGAGGTCGTCGAGACGTACATCATCTCGATGACGCAGGGCATCGACGACGTGCTCGCCGCGGTCGTCCTCGCCCGCGAGTGGGGCCTGGTCGAGGTCAGCGCCGGGGCCGGGTTCGGCGGGGCGTCGATGGAGTCGGCCCGGGCCCGGGTCGGCTTCGCGCCGCTGCTGGAGCAGGCCCGCGAGCTGGAGATGGCCGGCGAGCTGCTGGACGATCTGCTGTCGATCCCGGTGTACCGCGCGATCGTGCGCGCTCGGGGTGACGTCCAGGAGGTCATGCTCGGTTACTCCGACTCCAACAAGGACGCGGGCATCACCACGTCCCAGTGGATGATCCACAAGGCGCAGCGGCAGCTGCGTGACGTCGCCGCCCGCCACGGGGTGCGGCTGCGGCTCTTCCACGGCCGTGGCGGCACCGTCGGCCGCGGCGGCGGCCCGACCCACGAGGCGATCCTCGCCCAGCCGTGGGGCACGCTCGACGGCGCGATCAAGGTCACCGAGCAGGGTGAGGTCATCTCCGACAAGTACACGCTGCCGGCGCTGGCCAGGGAGAACCTGGAGCTGACGCTCGCCGCCGTCCTGCAGAGCGCTCTGCTGCACACCGAGCCGCGGCAGCCCGCGGAGGCGCTCGCCCGCTGGGACGCGGCGATGGAGACGGTGTCGACGGCCGCGTTCGCCAACTACCGCGGCCTGGTCGAGAACCCGGACCTGCCGGCGTACTTCTGGGCGGCGACGCCGACGGAGCTGCTCGGTGCGCTCAACATCGGCTCCCGCCCGGCGAAGCGGCCGAACGCCGACGCCGGCCTCGGCGGCCTGCGGGCGATCCCGTGGGTGTTCGGCTGGACGCAGTCGCGGCAGATCGTGCCCGGCTGGTTCGGCGTCGGCAGCGGCCTGGAGGCGGCCCGCGTGGCCGGCCTGAGCGACGTGCTGCGCGAGATGCACGAGAAGTGGCACTTCTTCGGCACGTTCCTGTCCAACGTCGAGATGATGCTGGCCAAGACGGACCTGGAGATCGCCTCGCGCTACGTCGACTCGCTGGTGCCCGACCCGCTGAAGCCGGTCTTCGACGTCATCCGCGCGGAATACGACAAGACCGTCGCCGAGGTCCTCGCGATCACGGGCGAGTCGACGCTGCTGGAGCGGCAGCCGGTGCTGGACCGCACGCTCGGCGTCCGCGACAGCTACCTGCAGCCCTTGCACCACCTGCAGGTGTCGCTCCTGGCGCAGTACCGGGCGAGCAAGGCCGCCGACAGCGGCGTCTGGGGCGGCGGGCGGAAGTCCTCGCCGGACCCGGCCCTGGAGCGCGCCCTGCTCACCACGGTCAACGGCATCGCCGCGGGCATGCGCAACACGGGCTGAGCGCATTGCGGAAAAGGGCCCGTCGCGCGAGCGACGGGCCCCGCTGGGAGAAAAGCGCGGGAAACTGACAGACTGTCACGCGTGTCTGTGAACGGTTGGCCTGCCGAGGAATGGTCGTTGCCGGACGAGGTCCTCCGGGACGCCCCGACCTACACGCCCAAGCCGTCGGAGATCGCCGACCTCGAGCTGCTGCTGTCGGGCGCGTACAAGCCGCTGACCGGCTTCCTCGGCTCGGCCGACCTGACGTCGCTGCGCCGCAACGGTCGGCTCGCCGACGGGACGGCCTGGCCGGTGCCGGTGACGCTGGAGGTGCCGCCGGGCCTGATCGGCCAGATCGACGTCGCCGACCCGACGCACCGGGTGCTGATCCTCGCCGACCTCGAGGGCGCCCCGATCGCCGCGATGAACACCGCCGAGGTGTACCCGACGCGCCGGGGCTGGGGCGCCGCCGGCACGGTCAAGCGGCTCGGTGACGGCGGCCACGGGCCGTTCCGCCGCATGCGCAGGACGCCCGCGGAGGTGCGCGGCGTGCTGCCGCAGGGCCGGGTCCTCGGGGTCATCGCGGACCGCCCGCTGCATCGGCCGCAGCTGGCCCAGATCGCGCGCGCCGCCCGTACCCTCGCGGCACACCTGCTCGTGCTGGTGCCGGTCGGCAGCCCCGGCCCCGACGGCCTGGCCCCGGAGGCGCTGGTCCGCTGCGTCCTGGCGGCCCGCGACCGGATGCCCCCGTCCACGATCGTGACGCTGCCGCTGCCGCATCACGACGGCGACGACATCCGCGCGGCCATGCTGCGCACCCGGGTCGCCGCCGCGTACGGCGTGACCCACCTGCTCGCGTCCAGCGACTCGATGCTGTCCGGCGGCGGCCTGCGGGTCCTCGTGCCCCGGGAGCTCGCGTATGACGGCCGCGACGGGCAGTGGCGCTCGCTCGACGACATCCCGCCGAAGCACCGCAGGCTGCCGCTGACCACCGCGGAGATCGACGACCACCTCGACCGGGGCACGATCCTGCCGGAGTGGCACACCCCGCCGGCGGTCGCCCGCGAGCTGACCCGGGACCGCCCGCCGCGCCGGCAGCGGGGCCTGGTCGTGTTCTTCACCGGCCTGTCCGGCTCCGGCAAGTCGACGATGGCGACCGGCGTCGCCGACGCGCTGCAGGAGACTGGGGAGCGCAGCATCACGCTGCTCGACGGCGACATCGTGCGCCGGCACCTGTCGGCCGGCCTCACGTTCTCCGCCGCGGACCGCGACACGAACATCAAGCGGATCGGCTGGGTCGCCGCCGAGGTGGGCCGGCACGGCGGGGTGGCGATCTGCTGCCCGATCGCGCCGTACCACGACGGCCGCGCGGCCGCGCGGGAGTTCGCCCGTAACGCCGGGGCCGGTTTCGTGTTGGTCCATGTGTCGACGCCGCTCGCCGAGTGCGAGCGGCGCGACCGAAAAGGGCTCTACGCGAAGGCGCGGGCCGGCCTGATCAAGGGCATGACGGGTATCGACGACCCGTACGAGACACCGGTCGACGCCGAGTTGACGATCGACACGACCGGTCTGTCGTACGGCGAGGCGGTCACCACCGTCCTGCGCTACCTCGGTAACAACGGCTGGCTGGACCCCCGCCCTATTCCGTAAAAGAGACGGAAAAGACGTAAAAGCGGGCACATCAGCCCATTACGCCGAACGTCCCGGAAGCGTTAGCCCCTGGAGAACCTGACGCCGAAGGGGCCGCCGCTTCATGGACGCCAACCGCCAGCTTTCCGCCGAAATCGACTCTCCGGGCGTCGACCTGCTCGGCATGGCCCGGCGCCATTGGTGGCTGGTGCTCCTGCTGGTCGGCGCCGGTCTTCTCGGCGCGGTGCAGTTCACCGGCATGCAGACGAAGGTGTACGAGTCCGCCACGTCCGTCCTCGTCTCGCCGCTCGGCAACGGGCAGGACGCGAACTCCACCAGCGGCCGCACCAAGGGCGACATCAACCTCGACAACGAGGCGCAGCTGGTGACCTCGACGACGGTGGCCGCCGGCGCCCGCGAGCTGATGCGCGCCGCGGAGACGCCGGACGAGCTGGCCCGCAAGGTCCGCGTCGAGGTCCCGCCGAACACCACGTTCCTGGTCATCACCTACTCCTCCAGCGACGCCCGCGTCGCGCAGGCCGGCTCCCACGCGTTCGCCGAGGCGTACCTGCGCAACCGCGAGGAGAGCGCGAAGACCGAGGTCGCCGGCCGGATCGCGATCCTGCAGGACAAGCTCAACCAGCTCAACGCCAACCTGCTGCAGATCAACAACCGGCTCGCCAACCTCCGCCCGACCGACCCCAACCGGCCCAACCTGGAGAGCCAGCGCACCACCGCCACGTCGCAGATCAACACCCTCGCCGGCCAGCTCAACCAGCTGCTGACCACGACCGTCAACGCCGGCAAGATCACCCGCGACGCGGAGCTGCCGTCCCGCCCGGTGAAGCCCAACCGGCTGCTCAACCTCGCCAGCGGCGCCATGCTCGGCCTGCTGCTCGGCGTCGGCGCGGCCCTGCTGCGCGAGCGGCTCGACCAGCGCGTCCGCCGCCCCTCCGACCTGCCCCGCCGGGTCGACGTCACGGTCCTCGCCGCCGTCCCCGGCCGGGTCAAGCCGCGCCTCGACGACGTGTTCGCGCCGTTCGGCGCCGGCGGCCGCATCTTCAACCGGCTCCGCAACGAGGTCCTCGCCAGCATCCCCGCGCCGATGGGTGCCGACGCCCGGGTCGCCCTCGCCGGGCAGGTCGTCGTCGTGGCCGGGGCCAGCCGCGGCGCCGCGTCGACCGTCGTCGCCGCCAACCTCGCGGCCGCGTTCGCCCGTACGGGCGCCGAAACGGTCCTCGTCTGCGCCCACCTCCCCGACAGCCTCGTCGACACCGCCAGCGTCAACAAGATGCTGGGCGTGCGGTCCGTGCCGGGCCTGTCCGACGTGCTCGCCGGCCGGTTCTCCCTGAGCAGCGCCACCCAGCGCGCGCCGCGGCACCCCAACCTCAGCGTCGTCACCACCGGCGGCACCGCCAGCGCCGGCGGGCTGCTGCAGTCGCAGGCGCTGCGCGACACCCTCGCGACGCTGCGGGAGCGGGCCGCATACGTGGTCGTCGAGGCGCCCTCGACGTCGACCAGCGCCGACGCGCAGAGCCTCGCCAGCCTCGCCGACGCCGCGATCGTCGCGGTCGAGCTGCGGCGCACCCGTAACACCGAGGTCGCCGACGCCGCCGACCAGCTGCGCCGGGTCGGCACACCGCTGCTCGGCGCGGTCGTCCTGCCGCGCCTGGCCGTCACCCGCGGCGGCGAGGAGCGCGACGCGCAGGAGGTCACCGTCGCCGACGACATGACCGCCGTCCTGGAGAAGCTGCCGCCGAAGGAGCCCGAGGAGCCGGTGGCCCCGAAGCGGATCCGCACGGCGCCCGCCGCACCCGCCGCGCCCGCCGGCGGCACCGCCACCGCGACGGCGCCGAAGGTCACGCAGGCGTCGCCGAGCGTGCCGAAGCGGCAGACCCGCACCATCTCCGTGACCCGCGTCAACGCCGACACCGCGGGTGAGAACGGCGCCGACAAGCGCCGATGAGTGAGCTTGCGAGCCAATCATGCAGCAGGTTCAGGGCAGGCCGACGCCGCAGCGATGCGGAGGTGGCGGGATGAGTGAGCTTGCGAGCGAATCGTGTAGCAGGTTCAGGGCAGGCCGACGCCGCAGCGATGCGGAGGTGGCGGGATGAGTGAGCTTGCGAGCGAATCGTGTAGCAGGTTCAGGGCAGGCCGA